>NZ_JBFUIC010000081.1:0-29544 GCF_056402075.1 Pseudomonas sp. P4_C3 | reverse complement strand
CGCGTCCGCTGACCAGCTCTACCTGCTTTACATTGCCGTCACGCTTGAGCGTCCAGGTTTTGTAGTCCAGCAGGTTTTTAATCGGATCAGTAAAGGAGTACACCTTCACTTCGCCGCGAACGCCGTGAACAGAATAAATCTTGCCGATAACGATCAAATCATCAGCAATGGCTGGCGTCGCGTTCATATTGCTCAGGCCGCAGCCTTAGCAGTTTCCTTCAACAACTGAGCAACGCGCTCAGAAGGTTGTGCACCAACGCTCAGCCAGTAGGCTACGCGTTCTTGGTTCACGGACAGACGAACTTCCTGACCACGAGCAACAGGGTTGAAGTAGCCAACCTGTTCCTTGTGCGAACCGTCGCGCGGGTTGCGGCTGTCGGTTACGGTCAAGTGGTAAAACGGGCGCTTTTTGGAGCCGCCAAGGGCAAGACGGATTGTTAGCATGTGAACATCGTTCCTGTAGTCGGTGCTGCAAATCTAAAGGCACAGCGGGCATGGGTGCCCGAAAGGCCGCATATTCTAAGGAATATCCGGACTTTTGCAAATGACTTTTTCCGGCGGTCTATCGGCCGCCATGCAGATTTGCTATAGAGCCGTCGTTGAAAACGGCCGGTCAGCTCCCGCCAAGTGCGGGTTTGCTGTATATCCCACGTCCGTGTGGGGCTGCGCCGACCTGATGGCCGGCGCGAATTCATTACATTTTAGGCATGCCGCCGCCGGGCAACATTCCGCCCATGCCGCGCATCATCTTGGCCATTCCGCCTTTCGCGGAGAACTTCTTCATCATCTTCTGCATCTGCTTGTGCTGCTTGATCAAGCGGCCTATGTCCTGCACCTGAGTGCCAGAACCCATGGCGATCCGACGCTTGCGCGAACCGCTGATCATCTCAGGGTCGCGGCGCTCGGCCGGGGTCATGGAGTTGATGATGGCTTCCATCTGCTTGAATTGTTTCTCTGCCGCGCCCTGGGCGTTGCCCATCTGCGCCAGATTCACGCCGCCCATGTTCGGCAGCTTGTCCATCAGGCCGCCGAGGCCGCCCATGTTCTTCATTTGTTGCAGCTGATCGCGGAAGTCTTCGAGATCGAAGCCCTTGCCCTTCTTCAGCTTCTTGGCCAGTTTGTCGGCCTTGTCCTTGTCGAGGGTCGCTTCCGCCTGCTCGATCAGGCTGAGTACGTCACCCATGCCGAGGATGCGCGAGGCGATACGCTCAGGATGGAACGGATCGAGCGCTTCGCTCTTCTCGCCCATACCGATGAACTTGATCGGCTTGCCGGTGATCGCACGCACCGACAGAGCGGCACCGCCACGGGCGTCGCCGTCGACCTTGGTCAGGATCACACCGGTCAGCGGCAATGCATCGCCGAAGGCCTTGGCCGTGTTGGCGGCATCCTGGCCGGTCATGGCGTCGACCACGAACAGGGTTTCGACCGGGTTGATCGCGGCGTGCAGGGCCTTGATCTCGCCCATCATCTCTTCATCGATGTGCAGACGACCAGCGGTATCGACGATGACCACGTCGATGAATTTGAGTTTCGCTTCCTTAATAGCCGCTTGCGCGATCTCGACCGGCTTCTGGCTCAGGTCGGACGGGAAGAAGGTAACGCCGACTTCACCGGCGAGCATTTCCAGCTGCTTGATCACCGCGGGACGGTAAACGTCGGCGGACACCACCATGACCGACTTCTTCTTGCGCTCTTTGAGGAAGCGCGCGAGCTTGCCGGCAGTGGTGGTTTTACCAGCGCCCTGCAAACCGGCCATCAGGATGACCGCTGGCGGCACGGCGCTCAGGTTCAAATCTTCGTTGGCCGCGCCCATCAGGCTTTCAAGTTCGGCCTGGACGATCTTCACGAAGGCCTGGCCCGGCGTCAGGCTGCGCGACACCTCGGTACCGACGGCACGCTCCTTGACCGAATTGACGAAGTCCTTGACCACCGGCAGGGCGACGTCGGCTTCGAGCAACGCCATGCGCACTTCACGCAGGGTGTCTTTGATGTTGTCTTCAGTCAGCTTRGCCTTGCCGGTGACATGGCGCAGCGTCTGCGAGAGACGGTCGGTTAAGTTTTCAAACATTGCGCGATCCTTTCAGGCCCTGTGTAGACCGGGATAATGGCGGCCCGGACCGGACTAAACGTGTGCTCGGCGAGCCTGCGGCGTGGGCAGGTCGCGGATTATAGCGAAGACTGTGGCCGGCGGACACCTCGCTGTCGGGTTGCGCGGTCTTTCGTGCGGCGGGGGTTCTATGCCAAACTCAGCGACTTTCGGGCTTGCCTAACAGGATTTATGCTCCCCTTGTCACCCAGCTTGCTAACTACCCTCGCCGCCGCCTGCTTGTATGCCGCTGCGACCATTTACCAGGGCACTCGCCTGGCTTCCGGCGCCAAGGCCAACAAACGCCTGCTGGTCATGCTCGGCGTGCTCGCCGTATTGGCCCATAGCGCCAGCCTGCTCACCCACCTGCTGACCCCGGGCGGCCTGGCCCTGGACTTCTTCAGCGCCGCCAGCCTGATTGCCGTGGCGGTCATCGCACTGACCCTGCTGGCCTGCTCGCGGATTCCGGTAGAGAACCTGCTGATCCTGCTGTTCCCGCTTGGGGCCTTGACCGTGTCACTGGCGCATTTCGCGCCGGCCGGTACGGTGCAGGTCATCGATGAAGAGCCTGGCATCCTCGCCCACATCCTGCTTTCGATTCTGGCCTACGGCATGTTCACCATCGCGGTGTTCCAGTCCTTGCTGCTGCTGGTTCAAGACCACCAGCTCAAGCACAAGCATCCCTCCGGGCTGATCAAGAACTTCCCGCCACTGCAAACCATGGAAAGCCTGCTGTTCGGTTTCCTCTGGGCCGGCTGGACGCTGTTGTCGCTGTCGCTGATTTCCGGCTGGCTGTTCGTCGAGAACCTGTTCGCCCAGCATCTGGTGCACAAAACCCTGCTGGCCTGCCTGGCCTGGGTCGTCTTCAGCGTGCTGCTGTGGGGACGCAATCGCCTCGGCTGGCGCGGGCACAAAGCGATTCGCTGGACCCTGGCCGGTTTTTGCCTGCTGATGCTGGCGTATTTCGGCAGCAAGCTGGTTCGTGAATACATCCTGCATATCTGACGGGCGGCATTAATGGACGACTTGCCCATAGGGCCGATGCTCGCGGTAGTGACCCTGCTGATTTTATGGTCGGGGCTGTTTACCGCCATCGAAGCGGCGCACCAGCATTTGCTGGCCCAGCGCACCGCAACGCGCTCCAGCGACAAACCGGTGGCGAAACTCAGCTTCCCCCTGGCCAGCCTGATTTTTTGCAACACCCTGTGCCGTGCACTGGTGGTAGTCATCAGCACCTTGCTGGCCATTTTCACCTGGGCCGAGAACGGCCCGTGGGTCGCCTGCCTCGGGACGGGTGCCATGTTGCTGGTGTTTTCCGACTACTTGCCACGCGCCCTCGCCACCCGCTATCCGGATGCGATCCTGGCCCAGGGCAACAATCTGCTGCGGGTGCCGCTGAAAATCATCTATCCCGCGGCATGGCTGCTCAATAGCATCAGTCAGTTGCTGACGCGACCATTCGCCCGTAAAACCAAAGTAGTGCAACAAAGTGAAGACGAGGCGCTGACGGAGCGGCATGCGCCCTCCGAAACCGTAAGCCGCCCTCACCCGCTGCCAGGCATCCACGCGCTGGACAACATCACCGTCAATGACATCCTGGTACCGCGCAGCGACGTGGACGGCATCAATCTCGATGACTCCATCGAAGAAATCATCGAACAATTGCGCCACAACAAGCGCACGCGCCTGCCGGTGTTCCACAGTGATATCAACCAGGTCGAAGCCGTCCTCAACACCCGACACATCCTTCACTTGCTGCCCGATGCGATCCTGACCAGGGAAGCGTTGCTGGCGGCCAGCCACGAGCCGTACTTCGTGCCGGAAAGTACCCCGTTGCAGTTGCAGCTGCTCAACTTCCACAAGCAGCAGCGGCGCCTGGGCATGGTGGTCGACGAATACGGCGAAGTGCTGGGCATCGTCACCCTGGAAGACATTCTCGAAGAAATCGTCGGTGAGTTCGAAAGCCAACACAGCGTGGACAATCCGCACATTCATCCGCAAGCCGACGGACGCCTGGTGATCGACGGTGCCGCCTCCATTCGCGAGCTGAACAAGAGCCTCGGCTGGCACCTGCCCAGCGATGGCCCGAAAACCCTGAACGGCTTGGTCACCGAGGCCCTGGAAACCATTCCCGAAAGCACGGTGTGCCTGAAGATCGGCCGCTACCGCCTGGAAATTCTCGAGACCGAGGACAACCGTGTCACGCGGGTGCTGATCTGGCAGACCAGCTCGATGCCTGTGGTTATCTAAAACCCGACACAAATCCCTGTGGCGAGGGGGCCCTCTTGCTCGATCGTTAGCCACCTTCCTATAATCGAACCGCTTACCCAAGCCTCGCCGGCCCCGTGCTTACCCCGCACTTCACAACTTCCGGCCTGTCCACCCGCAAAGCCCGCAACAAACCGACGACTGTTCCTACCTTGAACAGCGACCGTGCCTCCACCCACATCCCTGGGTTCTCGACCATAATAATTCGCTCCACTGGAGCACATGACTGTCAGGGATAACCGCATGACGACCAGCACGACTTACAGCGACTCCACACCTGCACAACCGACGAACTCCGCCACCCGCGTGGCCACCGCGAGTTTCATCGGTACCGCCATCGAGTTCTACGACTTCTACGTCTATGCCACCGCCGCCGCGCTGGTGATCGGTCCGGTGTTCTTTCCGCAGACATCCGGCACCGCCCAGATGCTTTCGGCGTTTCTCACGTTCGGCATCGCCTTCCTTGCGCGCCCCTTGGGTTCGGCCCTTTTCGGTCACTTCGGCGACCGTATCGGCCGCAAGAGTACCCTGGTCGCCTCGCTGCTGCTGATGGGCGTGTGCACCACCCTGATCGGCGTTCTGCCGGGTTACGACAGCATTGGCGCCTGGGCACCGGTCCTGCTGTGTGTCCTGCGCTTCGGCCAGGGCTTGGGGCTGGGCGGCGAATGGGGTGGTGCGGCGTTGTTGGCCACGGAGAACGCACCCAAAGGCAAGCGCGCGTGGTTCGGCATGTTCCCGCAACTGGGTCCATCCATCGGCTTTCTGGCGGCCAACGGCCTGTTCCTGACCCTGGCCGTGGTTCTGGATGATGAACAGTTCCGCTCATGGGGCTGGCGTATTCCGTTCCTGCTCAGCGCCGCACTGGTGATGGTCGGCCTGTACGTGCGCCTCAAGCTGCATGAGACCCCCGTGTTCGCCAATGCCATGGCACGCCAGGAACGGGTGAAGATCCCCCTGTTCGAGCTGTTCGGCCAATACTGGGCGCCCGTATTGCTGGGCGCTGGCGCGATGGTCGTGTGCTACGCGCTGTTTTACATCTCCACCGTGTTTTCCCTGAGTTACGGTGTGACAACGCTCGGCTACAGCCGCGAAACCTTCCTCGGCCTGCTGTGCTTCGCGGTGCTGTTCATGGCTGCCGCCACCCCGCTGTCGGCCTGGGCCAGCGACCGTTACGGGCGCAAACCGGTACTGATCATCGGTGGTGTGCTGGCGATCCTGTCAGGGTTCCTCATGGAACCGCTGCTGACCCAAGGTTCGACCTGGGGCGTGGCGCTGTTCCTGTGCATCGAGCTGTTTCTGATGGGCGTGACGTTTGCGCCGATGGGTGCGCTGTTGCCGGAGCTGTTCCCCACTCACGTGCGCTACACCGGCGCTTCGGCGGCCTACAACCTGGGCGGTATCGTCGGTGCGTCCGCAGCGCCGTTCTTCGCCCAGAAACTGGTGGCGATGGGCGGGTTGAGTTACGTCGGCGGTTATGTGTCCGGGGCGGCGGTGCTGAGTTTGATTGCGGTGCTGTGCCTGAAGGAAACGCGGCATAACGATTTGAATCAGGTCGCCTGACAGACCGCCATCGCGAGCAGGCTCGCTCCCACAGGTTGAGTGTCGTTCACAAAATGCTGGTACGACACATATCCCTGTGGGAGCGGGCTTGCCCGCGATGGCGCCCTCACTGACAAAACACCCCCCGAAAAACCACAACTTTCCCCCACCCATTGTCACCTCGCTCTACGCGCATCGGCTCATCCCCGCTATACTTCCCGGCTTTTCCTGAATAAATGCCAATAGGGTCCCGCCGCGCATGGATAAGACCTACCAGCCGCACGCCATTGAAACTTCCTGGTACAACACCTGGGAGTCAGAGAATTACTTCGCCCCGCAAGGCGCGGGCGAGTCCTACACCATCATGATCCCGCCGCCGAACGTCACCGGCAGCCTGCACATGGGTCACGGCTTCAACAACGCGATCATGGACGCCCTGATCCGTTTCCGCCGCATGCAGGGTCGCAACACCCTGTGGCAGCCGGGCACCGACCACGCCGGTATCGCCACGCAGATGCTGGTAGAGCGTCAGCTCGAAACCAAGGGCCAGAGCCGCCATGACCTGGGCCGCGAGAAATTTCTCGAGAAAGTCTGGGAGTGGAAGGATGAGTCCGGTGGCAACATCAGCCGTCAGATCCGCCGCCTCGGCTCGTCGGTTGACTGGAGCCGCGAGCGCTTCACCATGGACGACGGACTCTCGGAAGCCGTTAAAGAAGCTTTCGTACGCCTGCACGAAGACGGCCTGATCTACCGCGGCAAGCGCCTGGTCAACTGGGACACCAAGCTGCACACGGCGATTTCCGACCTCGAAGTGGAGAACCACGACGAGAAAGGTTTCCTGTGGAACCTGAAATACCCGCTGGCCGACGGCGCCAAGACCGCTGAAGGCAACGATTTCCTGATCGTCGCGACCACTCGCCCGGAAACCATGCTCGGCGACTCCGCCGTGGCCGTTAACCCGAACGATGAACGCTACAAAGCCCTGATCGGCAAATTTGTCGAGCTGCCACTGGTTGGCCGCCGTATCCCGATCATCGCCGACGATTACTGCGACCCTGAATTCGGCACCGGCTGCGTGAAAATCACCCCGGCCCACGACTTCAACGACTATGAAGTCGGCAAGCGTCACAACCTGCCGCTGCTGAACATCTTCGACAAGAACGCAGCCGTTCTTCCAGCGTGCCAGGTGTTCAACCTCGACGGCACGCTGAACGAAACCATCGACGGCAAGATCCCGGCCGAATATGCCGGTCTCGACCGCTTCGAAGCGCGCAAGCAGATCGTCGCCGCGTTTGACGCTGCCGGCCTGTTGGTCAGCGTTGACGATCACGCCCTGAAAGTGCCGAAAGGCGACCGCTCCGGCACCGTCATCGAGCCTTGGCTGACCGACCAGTGGTACGTGTCCACCAAGCCATTGGCCGAGCCTGCGATTGCCGCCGTTGAAGACGGCCGTATCCAGTTCGTGCCGAAACAGTACGAAAATATGTACTTCTCGTGGATGCGCGACATCCAGGACTGGTGCATCAGCCGCCAGCTGTGGTGGGGCCACCGGATTCCGGCCTGGTACGACGAGTCGGGCAAGGTCTACGTCGGTCGCGACGAAGCCGAAGTTCGGGCCAAGCACAACCTCGGACCGGACGTTGCGCTGCAACAGGACAATGACGTTCTCGACACCTGGTTCAGCTCGGGCCTGTGGACGTTCTCCACCCTCGGCTGGCCGGAAAAAACCGAGTTCCTGAAGAAATTCCACTCCACCGACGTCCTGGTGACCGGCTTCGACATCATTTTCTTCTGGGTTGCCCGGATGATCATGCTCACCATGCATTTGGTGAAAAACGAAGACGGCACGCCGCAGGTACCGTTCAAGACGGTGTACGTTCACGGCCTGGTGCGTGACGGCCAAGGCCAGAAAATGTCCAAGTCAAAGGGCAACGTCCTTGACCCGCTGGACATCATCGACGGCATCGAGCTGGAAGAACTGGTGCAGAAACGCACCTCCGGCATGATGCAGCCGAAACTGGCGAAGAAGATCGAGAAGCAGACCCGCGACGAGTTCGCCGAAGGCATCGCCAGCTACGGCACCGACGCCCTGCGCTTCACCTTCTGCTCGCTGGCGTCCACCGGTCGTGACATCAAGTTCGACATGGGTCGCGTCGAAGGCTATCGCAACTTCTGCAACAAGATCTGGAACGCGGCGCGCTACGTGCTGGACAAGGGCGAAGACTGCGGCCAGAACGGCGAAGCCTTTGAGCTGTCCCTGGCTGACCGCTGGATCATTTCGCAGCTGCAACGCACCGAAGCCGAAGTGACCCGCCAGCTTGACCAGTTCCGTTTCGACCTGGCCGCGCAAGCCTTGTACGAGTTCATCTGGAACCAGTATTGCGACTGGTACCTGGAACTGTCCAAGCCTGTGCTGTGGGACGAAAACGCACCGGTCGAACGCCAGCGCGGCACCCGTCGCACCCTGGTTCGCGTACTGGAAGTCGCCCTGCGCCTGGCGCACCCGTTCATGCCGTTCATCACCGAAGAAATCTGGCAGCGCATCGCGCCGCTGGCGGGCATCGATGGCAAGACGATCATGCTGCAACCTTGGCCGGTGGCCAACGAAACACGCATCGATCAGGCCGCCGAAGATGACATCGAATGGCTCAAGGGCCTGATGCTCGGCACTCGCAACATCCGTGGCGAAATGAACATCGGCCCGGGCAAACCGCTGCCGCTGTTCCTGAAGAACGTCAGCGCCGAGGATCAGCGTCGCCTGACCGAGAACGAAGCCCTGCTGAAGAAGCTGGCCCGCCTCGAATCGATCACCGTGCTGGCTGCTGGCGAAGAAGCACCGCTGTCCGCTACCGCTCTGGTCGGCGAGATGGAAGTGCTGGTGCCAATGGCCGGCTTGATCGACAAAGGTGCGGAACTGGCGCGTCTGGACAAGGAAATCCAGCGTCTGCAAGGTGAAGTGCAACGTGTCGGCGGCAAGCTGTCCAACGCCGGTTTCGTTGACAAGGCGCCAGCCGAAGTCATCGAGAAAGAACGCGCCAAACTGGCCGAGGCCGAACAGGCCCTGGGCAAACTGGCCGAGCAGCATGCGCGGATTGCATTGTTTTTAAGCAAAGTCAAAAGATCGCAGCCTGCGGCAGCTCCTACGGGTTCGGCGCATTCGCCATCAATGTGGGACAATGCCCGCCACTTTCAGCCATACCCGAATCGACCACACCCATGACCGCCCCCCGCCCCCCCAAGCCTGCGCGCAAAAAGCCTGCTCCGAAGACTCCGGCCACGGCCGTCTCCCCGAAGGAAAAGGCCAGCCTGCATCCGCGCAATCGCCATCAGGGTCGCTACGACTTTCCGGCGCTGATCAAAAGCGCCCCGGAACTGAAGAAATTCGTGATCATCAATCCGTACGGCAAGGAAAGCATCGACTTCGCCAGCCCGGAAGCCGTGCGGGTGTTCAACCGCGCACTGCTCAAGTCGTTCTATGGCATCGCTCACTGGGACATTCCGGCCGACTACCTGTGCCCACCGGTGCCAGGCCGTGCCGATTACGTGCACTTCCTCGCCGACCTGCTGGCCAGCAGCAATGACGGTGTGATCCCCCGGGGCGCCGCCGTGAAGGTACTGGACATCGGTATGGGCGCCAACTGCGTGTATCCGCTGATCGGTTACAGCGACTATCGCTGGCAGTTCCTTGGTTCCGATATCGATGCGACCGCCATTGCCGCGGCGAAGGCCATCATTCAATCCAATGGCCTGAACAAAGCGATCCAGGTACGCCAGCAGAGCAACCCCAAGCAGATCCTCACAGGCCTGCTGGAGAGCGCAGAGCGGTTCGACCTGACCATGTGCAACCCGCCATTCCACGCCTCGCTGGACGAGGCCACACGGGGCAGCACGCGCAAATGGCGCGCCCTGGGCAAGGCCGATCCGAAACGCAAGCTGCCGGTGTTGAACTTTGGCGGCCAGTCGGCCGAGTTGTGGTGCGAAGGCGGTGAAGTACGCTTCGTGACCCAACTGGTCAGCGAAAGCGTGCAAGTCGCTCAGCAGGTGCTGTGGTTCAGTACATTGGTATCAAAGGCGTCCAACCTGCCAGCGATCCAGACCGCCCTGAAAAAGGCCGGTGCCCTGGAAAGCCAGGTAGTGGAAATGTCCCAAGGGCAGAAGCAGAGCCGCTTCGTCGCCTGGACCTTCCAGAACAAAGCGCAGCAACAAACCTGGCGCCAGGCGCGATGGAGCAACGCTTCAGCGTAGTGAGCGCTTTATCGCGCCCACAAAAAAACCGTGCCCGGATCGCTCCGGCGCACGGTTTTTTTTAACAAGTCTTACTTGTTAACAGCGTCGGTCAGGCCTTTGGCCACAACCAGCTTGATCACTTTCTTGGCAGCGATTTCGATGGCAGCGCCAGTCGAAGGGTTACGGCCAGTACGGGCAGGGCGCTCAGTCACTTTCAGTTTGCCGATACCTGGCAGAGTGATTTCGCCGCCGTTTTCCAGCTGATCGGCAACGATTTGGCCCAGTTGGTCCAGAGCGTTACGCGCGGTGGTTTTCGGCGCGTCGATAGCTTCAGCGATGTCGGCGATCAGTTGGTCTTTAGTAAGAGCCATTTAGTGTTCCTTCCCTATCAAATTCATATGGATTGCAGAGTGCAATGTCAGCCATCGAGCCCGATCTTCTGGATCTGGCACCCTCGGCCAAATAACCTCGGGATCGGGGTTATAGATACCGAAATCAGGGTTTGGTTCGACCTGACAAAAGCTGACTGCAGGCTTAACGCAGTGACTTCGCGCAAGACCGGGCAAAACTAGCACAGAGACGTGGAAATATCCGCCTCTAGCTACCCATTTGGTCAGCTTTATTGCGCTAAAACATGAAAAAAACGCATAAGCGCCGCCGGTCGCCCGCCAATTGCCCTTCGCACCGCGCCAAAACCAGTGGTTGCGGTACACTGGGCGCTTTTTCGGGGGAGCACGCCCTCCTCTCTTCATTCAGCCGAGAAGCCCATGCCGATCCGTCATTGCATCGTCCACCTGATCGACAAAAAACCCGACGGCACACCTGCAGTTCTCCACGCCCGTGACTCTGAACTGGCTGAGTCCGCGGCCATCGAGAACATGCTCGCCGACCTCAATGAAAGCTATAACGCCAAACAGGGTAAAGCCTGGGGCCTGTTCCATCCGGAATCCGGCGCGTTCCCCTTCAGCGGCTGGCTGAAGGAGTACCTGGAGGGCGGCCAGGATTTCACCGCATTCAGCCGCGTGGCGGTCGAGCACCTGCAAAAACTGATGGAAGAGTCGAACCTGTCGGTCGGCGGCCACGTGCTGTTCGCGCACTATCAGCAAGGCATGACCGACTACCTGGCCATCGCCCTGCTGCACCACAGTGAAGGCGTGGCCGTGACCGACGAACTGGACGTGACCCCGTCCCGTCACCTGGACCTGGGTCAATTGCACCTGGCGGCGCGGATCAACGTTTCCGAGTGGCAGAACAACAAACAATCCAAGCAGTACATTTCGTTCATCAAAGGCAAGAACGGCAAAAAGGTTTCGGAGTATTTTCGCGACTTCATTGGCTGCCAGGAAGGCGTCGACGGTCCGGGTGAAACCCGCACCCTGCTCAAAGCCTTCAGTGATTTCGTCGAAAGCGAAGACCTGCCGGAAGACGACGCACGCGAGAAGACCAAGACCCTGGTGGATTACGCCAGCAGCCAGGCCAAACTCGGCGAACCGATGGGTCTGGAAGAGTTGTCGGGACTGATCGACGAAGAACGCCCGAAGGCCTTCTACGATCACATCCGCAACAAGGATTACGGCCTGTCGCCGGAAATCCCGGCTGACAAACGCACCCTGAACCAGTTCCGCCGTTTCACCGGCCGCGCCGAAGGCCTGTCGATCAGTTTCGAAGCCCACCTGCTGGGCTCGAAGATCGAGTACGACGAAGAAGCCGGCACGTTGATCATCAAGGGCCTGCCCACTTCGCTCACCGATCAGCTGAAGCGTCGCAACTGATGCTCGGCGGCGTACTGAAAAAATTCCTGCTGATCCTGCTGGTGGTCGTGGCTTACCAGAACTGGGGCAAGATCGAGCGAGTGTTCAACCCTTCGCAAGTGGTACCTGCACAGACGCAGGCCCAGGCCAACGTCGTGCTCTACGCCACCGATTGGTGTGGTTACTGCAAGCTGACCCGGCGCTTTCTCGATCAGAAAGGCATTCCGTACAAGGAATTCGATATCGAGAAGGATGCCGTCGCGCGCGGGGACTATGCAGCCTTGGGTGGCGGCGGGATTCCGATCATCGATGTAAACGGAACCCTGATTCGCGGGTATGACCCGGATGCGATTCTGGCGGCACTGAAATAACTCTGTAGGAGCAGCCGGTCGACGCTCGATTGCTCGCGATGAATCCGAAAATACCGCGGGGTATCAGGCTCGCCGCGTAATCGTTGACGACCATCGTCGGAACGCCGCCCGGAGCAAGCTCGCTCCTACAAGGGATCTTCAGATTGCTTCGATACGGAAACCAAACCGCGGGAAGTGCACATGCACCACACCGCCACGCTCGTCCTCGCGCTGTACAATCAGCTCTTCGCGGCCGGCAAACAACAACTCCCCCGCCACCGGATCAACGCCATAGTCCGTGGCTGCAATCACTACCTGCTGCCCCGCCTTGAATCCATTGGGATCGACGAACTGCTCATCCGGCAATGCCGCTGGCGTGGACGCGCGCGCCACTGCCAGAGCCTCCTCGGAGCTCATCTCGCTGGACGCACCATGACCGAAGCCCAAAACCCTCGCATGCCAGGCGGCAACCGCCGGATAAGCATCGACCAAGGGTGCCGTGACCGACGTCGCCTTGAGAAACCACAGTGAATGAGCCAGGGCGAAGTCGGCAATCGACGGTTCGCCAAACAGGTAATCGCCTTCTTCGCGCTGCAACTGTTGCTCCAGGCGAGACATGATCGTTGGCCACTGGTGTTTGGCCTGCTCGGCGGACAACCTGGTCGCGCTGCCACCACTGAACAAACCGGCGCGGTCGGCGATAAACGCCTTGATCGCTTCCGGCGACAAATTGCCAAAGCGCACCGCTATCGATTCCGGCTGGAACACCAGGCTGACCGCATGCTGGAACACCACTGAGTCGGCCCAGGCTGCAAATGACGCGGTGATCATTTCTTGACCCTCAGGGAAGAACGCCGGCAAGGCTTTTTCCTGTTCCAGTCGCCCGGCAATCAATGCCGTGTCGCAATAGATATCTGCACCGACCTGCAACACCGGTGTCTTGCGGTAGCCACCGGTCAGCGCCGTGAGATCCGGTTTGGGCATCACTGGCGAGATCTTCACCGAGCGCCAGGACAAGCCCTTGAAGCCCAGCAGCAGGCGGGCCTTCTCGGCAAAGGGGGACGTCGGGTAATGATGCAGAATCAACTCGGACATGCTCGGCTCCGCCGCAAGGATCAGGAATCCGCAGCTTAGCGCGCAATCACCTGGCAGCCTACAGATCTGCCTGATGGGAACTGATCATTCAGAGTGATAAGCCAGAGGCGGCGTTCGCTGCGTTCGCCACCAGGCATTCCTTGGCACTCTTCTTGAGTTTTTTGATCAGCCGTTCCTGACGCAACGCATCGCTTTTGTCGCGACAGCGTTCGGTGTAGACCAGGGCCATGGCAGGGCTGGAAAGAAAGAACCGTGCGCCCTTGCCGCTTTGATGCTTGGCGAAGCGACGCAGGGGATCATCGCTGATCCCACAATAGAGCGAACCGTTGGCCGCGCGAACGAGGTAGACGAACCAGGTTTTGCCCGCGCAGGTGTCGGCGTCGACAGGGCTTTCGCTGAGGGTGGTCACGTAACGATCCGGGCTTGAGGGAAAACAGGCCGCAATCTTATCAGCGACTGGCCTGGAATGCCTTCAGCCCCTTCAATGCCTGGGTGCGAACGGCGTTGCGCACCAGTGGCGTCCAGCCCAGCAACAGACCTTTGAAACCCAGCGCCTGACGCGACCAGGCCCACAGATCAAAACGGTCATGATGCTCGCAGATCTTGCCATCACGAAAGACGAAACGCGCCTGGATATCGTTGACCACGGTGTTGCCGGTCTGGCTGAACAGATAGGTCGCGACCCAATGGGCACCACCGGTGCGCTCATCGGCGTGAACATGATCGAAGGTCAGGGAAAAATCCTTGGCCCGAGTGGTCAGCATGCGCCACATGTCACCGGCATCGCGACCGCGAAGCTCGCCGAACGCCGGGTCGCTGAACACCACATCATCGGTGTAGCAGGCAGCCATGGCTTCGGCATCCAGGCGCTGGAAAGCCTGGTAGAAACGGGTGATCAAGACGCTATGGGCTTCACTCATTTGCGGGTTCCCCAGGATTTGCATAATGGCTTCGAAAGATTGCCTGCACGATAGTCTGCAAATGCATCGAACACTATCGGCATTCATGACGAAAATAACGCGATGATTATTCCTGTCATTTCAGTACGACATTCCGTTGTCCCGGGCGTAGGAAAAAAGATCAACATCCGTGGAAATACCCAGCCGGTGCATGGCCATGTTCTTTTGTTTACTGATGGTCGACACGCTGCGATTGAAATGAATGGCGATTTCGCTGACGGTCATGCCACTGGCGAGCATTCGAACCACTTCGTGCTCCTTGGCTGACAGTGGCGATTCGTGCAGTTGATTGCAGGTGTTGGCCAGCAGTGTGCGCAGGGACTCGCTGAGGTAGCGGCGCCCTGCCTGCACCGCATTGATTGCCAGGGGCAACTCAGTCGCCGATGCGGTTTTGGCGACGACGGCCATCACCCCTTGAGCCAACGCAGCCCTTGCTGTCGCCACACTGGTAAACATCGTCACCAGAATGATCGGCAAGGCCGGGTAACGGCGCTGAATCGTACTCAACATTTTCAAGCCATCGGCCTGCTGCCCCCCCGGCATGGAGAAATCCGTGATCAGCAGGTCGCAGGGCGTGCTTGAAAGCAGATTCATCAGGCTGTCGACACTGTCGGCCTCACCGACGATCACACATCGTCGACTGGCGTTGATGAGTATGCGCAGCCCGACACGAACGACGGAATGGTCGTCAGCAATAACGACTCGCATTGTGGGATACCTCCTGCTTGTGGCGCGAAGGCGCGGAAAATAGCGCCGTTCTTACCCATTCCACAACGCCCCGAAAAAACCTCTAACGTCGCCCCCTCAATGTATTCAATGAGCTGACTCTTTGCCCATCTAACAAACAGATGGTTCCTACATTGCAGCGCGCTGAAGACTACGCATGAGGATTACAACCAAAGGATTCCTCGTTAGAAAACGTTACGTAGTCCGCAACACCCTTTCATACATACCCCCCTCTCTTTTCGTACTAGTTGCATTCCTCCCGCTCCGCCTGCTCGATAAATTGTCGCCTGCCAAGCAGTCCGGCCGTAGCCGTAAAGAACTGCGCTCACTCTCTGCCTGACTATCGAATACGTGAACAAGACGCCAATGACCCTGCGCGCTGCATTCTTACTCACGCAATCCCTGCGCTACCTGTATCGCGAGCCATGCCAACGGTCTTTTATCCGGGAATTTCAATGAGAGACATCAAGACAATATTGTTGAAGCAAGTGCGCCGTTTGACCCATACGGGTATCGGTGCCTGCGCTCTGTTATGGACCGCACAGGTCCACGCCGACGGCATGGTGCCCGATACTTCAGTGGTCATCGTCAATGAAGCCAACGGGGAAACCGCTGTCTCTGTAACCAATACCGATAGCAGCCTGGCGCTGCTGCACGTCACCCTCGAAGACATTCCCGAAGACACCGAGCCTTTGGTGTTCGTGACGCCCCCCTTGGCACGCGTTGAAGCCTCCGGGACGCAGTTGGTGCGCTTCATCCTGCAATCAGAAAAGCCCCTGCTCACCCAGCGTTTGAAGCGGGTGATTTTTGAAGGCATCCCACAAGGCAAATCTGCTCCCGAAGCCGGGCATGCCCGTGTCGGCGTGACGGTGCGCCAGAACCTGCCGGTCATCCTTCACCCCGCAGGCCTGGCGCCCAACCGCACACCATGGACCGACCTGAAATGGTCGCTGCAGGATGGTCAACTGACCGTACGCAACGAAACACCTTATGTCGTACGTCTGGCTCAGGAAGTGCAACTGTTGCCTTCCGGGAGCGGTGCAATGCTACCGCGAACCTACGTACTGCCTGGAGACCACATCAGCGTTCCGGTCCCCGTAAAGGCTGCCACCCAGGTTCGAATTCATCCCGCGACCGTCTATGGCTTTGCCGTGCCTCCCTATGACGCGCTGCTCGCCCCCTGAAACTGACACCACCGATAGCGCCGTTCAGGGAATAGCTGGCGCCAATACTTCAAGGTGACGGCCTGTTTTTCCGTCGCTACATGCAGGTCTGAAGCCGTAGCGGAATAGGCCAGCACACAGGCAAACCCCAAGTGAACCTCATGAACACCGTATTGAAATACCGTGATGGCGAAGCCATGCCTGCGATTCGGGCGATCCGCAAACTCCCTCATCTGTCGCGACTTCGTACCGGCATGGTGTTGCTGCTAAGCAATGTAGTGATGGGGACCGACGCCTATGCCGAAGATCTCAATGACGCTTCGTTGCAGACTTCGTTCGACCAGAAGATGCTGACACAACGCGGTATCGACCCAGGCCTTGCAACCCTGCTGCTGGCCGCTCCGAACTTCACCGCCGGCCGACATCCGATCACCCTCATGGTCAATGGTATGCGCCGTGGCCGGGTGGACGTCACGTTCAACCGCGAAGGCGACTTGTGCTTTGACCGTGCCCTGCTCGATGCGGCAAACCTGACTGTGCCCCCCACCCCGGCCAACGACAAAGGCTGTTTCGATGTCCTCGCCACCTGGTCGCAAACCCGAATCGAACAAGACCCGGCCAACCTCGGCCTGTCATTGATCGTGCCCACCCAGGCGATACGTCCGACGGTCCGGGATATCTCGGGTTATCAAACCGGCGGCGTCGCCGGGTTACTCAACTACGACGTCAACAGCCTTCACAGCCAATACGGCAGTCAATCGAACCGTTACATCTCGGCCAATACCGAAGCCGGTTTCAATGCCGGCGACTGGATTGTGCGCAGTCGTCAGGTGCAGACCTGGCAGAACGATGTGTCCCGTACCACTCACCTGGCGGCTTACGCCCAGCGCACCTTTGCCAGCCATGAGACGGTGCTTCAAGCGGGCCAGGTCAATCTCTACAACCCGGTACTGGCCGGCGCGCAGATCACCGGTGTCCAGGTCATGACCGAGCAGGCGCTCCAGGTCGACAGCCAAAGCAATCCCATCGAAGGGATTGCCCGCAGCCAGGCTCAGGTCGAAATTCGCCAGAACGGTTCGCTGATCCACTCGACCGTGGTGCCGGCCGGGCCGTTTTCCCTGAGTAACGTGCGTCGGCTCGACAGTCGCTCCGATGTTGAAGTCACCGTCAAGGAAGCGGATGGCAGCGAGCAACGCTTCACAGTTCCCGTCGCCATGCTCGGCGTTGGCCTGCCGGCACCCGGTTTTTCGTTGGCCGCAGGCCAGGTACGCAGTCTCGGCGTGGCACAGAGCGGCGACCCATGGGTGATCAGCGGCGGCTGGAGCGGAGCACTCAACCCGTATGCCCTGCTCAGCGCCGGCGCCACGGGGACCGCCGACTACCGTGCAGCGGGCGCAGGTCTTGGCCTGCTGACGGGGCCCGGCACACAGATCCAGACCACCCTGCAAGCGGCCGACACCAGCACCCGCGAAGCCGACAGAGGGCTTCAGGCCGACCTGAATATTTCGCAACGCCTGGGTGAGCAGTGGTCGATCAATGCCGGAACTTCGCACCGGACCGTCGGTTATCGCGAACTGTCCGAGGCCGTGTTCGACACTCAGTCGGAACGTAGCCAGTCGCGTTACCGTGATCGGCAAAGCCTGTCGCTGGCCTGGTCATACCCAGGGCTTGGCGCGTTCAGCAGCGGCTTCAATCGTTCAACGACATTCGACGGACAGAACAGCAGCCGCGCGCTGGCGTCCTGGGGCACCCAGATCGGCGGCGTGTCGGTGTCGGCCACGGCACAATGGCAAGTCAATGGCACCCAACGCAGTGACGACAGCGTTTACCTGAGTTTCAGTATTCCGCTGGGTGAAAATCGTCGGGCGCGCACTTGGGTACGCAGCTCCGCAGGCGAATACCGCAGCGGTGTCGGCTTGAACGAACAGGTCAACGATCAGTTGAGTTACCGGGTCGGTGTTGAGCACGACACACGAGACAAACAAGTGCAGTCCTCGGCGGGGGTTTCCCTGCTGCCGCGCTACAGCCAATTGGATTTGAGCTACACCCGCTCCGATGCCGAACACTCCAGTTACCAGATTGGCGCGCGTGGCGGCGCCGTGTTGCACGGCGACGGTTTGACGTTATCGCCATATGCCGTGCGGGACACCTTCGCGCTGCTTTCGGTGGGCGATACGAGCGCCATCAAAGTCTCGACCCCCAGCGGTCCGGTCTGGACCGATTGGCAGGGCCAGGCCGTGGTTCCTCAAGTGAGCGCCTATGGTCGCAGCCCGGTAGAAGTCGACACCCGCTCGCTGCCGCGCAACCTCGATATCAACAACGGACTGGCCGTGGTTTGGGCCGGGCGCGGCGCCGTCGACAAGGTTGAATTCGGTGTCACGTTGACCCGCCGTGCCTTGCTCAAAGTCACCACCGACAACGGTGCCCCCCTGCCCCGTGGCGCGACGGTTAGCACCGCAAACGGAGAGTTCGTCACGCTCGCTCAAGAAGGCGGCCTGGTGTTTCTGCCCAACGTCCTGGACACCCGCGACCTGTGGATAACCGCACCGGGGCTTGAGCGCTGCGAACTGCGTTTCGAACTGCCGGCCAAGGCCAATACCCAGGTGTATTACGAGACCGCTGCCGCCCAGTGCCGGACTCTTTAAGGATGATTCTATGAAGCTGTCCCACCCTTTGCTGTTAACACTCGGCACCTTGATGTTGAGCGGACTTGCGCCACAGGCCTGGGCGCTCACCGATGAATGCCAGCTCGCCCTGAGTCAGCCGGTACTCGATTACGGTTTGACGAATAGGGCTATACGCGCCAATGGCTCCGCAGAGCGAACCCTGGGCGAGCGCCGCCTGAGTCTGAACCTGAGCTGCCCACAACCCACCGACATGACTCTGTTCTACCGCGCCATGGCCGCGACCGCAGAGCGCTTTCACTTTGCCGAACACGGCAGCTATGCCGTGCGCATGAGTGACGCTGTGCTCGATGGGCAACCGGTGGACCTGGGCCTGATTTCCGCCGTTGGCCAGGTACCCGAAGCCGCCGCTTCGAGTCTGCTTTGGCGACCGCAGCAAGCCATCGTTCCGGTTCGGGGCGGTGTGGCGGTGCAAGGGCAAAGTCTGTCGGCGCAACTGGAACTGACAGCCTGGGCGCAGGAAAAAGCGTTGCAGGTGCGTGACGCCGTTGTCTGGGAAACCACCGGCCTGTTCGATGCGGTCGCTACGGGACGCTCAAGGGAGATAACCCTGCGCGCCAGTTTCGCGCCCGCCGCGTGCAACGTGGAACTGTCCAATGGCGGCCTGGTGGATTTCGGCCGGTTATCAAAAAACGACCTGAACCCTGACAGGAACACCCGATTGCCACCCAAGGATTTAACCCTGCGAGTTGGCTGCGACGCTCCGACACAATTTGCCCTGGTCATGCATGACAACCGCTCAGGCACGGCGACGGTCAACAGCGAGATTTACTACGGGCTGGGACTGGATAACCGCAGCAACAAGATCGGCCTGTACTCACTGAATGTCGATCCCGCCAACGCCAGCGCGGACAGCTTTGCCCGCGTGTATCGAACCGACTCCACCACCCAGGGCGTGGCCTGGAGCACCTCCAGTTCGAACCCCATACCGATCGCCCGGAAAAGCTACCTGGGCTTTACCGACAGCGCCGCCAGCACCGCAGGGGCCGCCTCGATCCAGAACCTCACAACCACGGTGACAGTCGATGCCGTCATTGCCCCCACCGCCAGTCTGGACCTGAGCACCGCCGTTCACCTCGACGGCTCAGCGACGATCGAAATGCTTTACCCGTAACACTCACCCTGCCTTGTTGAAGCCAAGGTGCAATCACGCGCCCCGGGCCATTCAAGGTCAACAACAGTAGTAAGGAAGTTTCATCCATGAAAAAGTACTTCGCAGCACTCACCACAACAGCACTGATCAGTGCCGCGCCTTTTGCGCTCGCAGCGTCGAGCACTGACCTGACGGTTACAGGCATCATCACACCTGTCGCTTGCACGCCGACCTTCTCCGGCGGCGGTGTCATTGATCTCGGCAAGATCTCGTCAGGAGACCTTAATAAAGAAAGCAATACACTGGTTGGGAAACATCCAATTCAACTGGTCGTATCCTGTGATGCTTCAGCCAAGTTCGCACTGAATCCAATTGACAATAAAGACGGCACATCTTCGGGTGATTGGTTTGGCCTCGGTCTGACCCCCGCCAACGAACCGTTGGGCTACTTTTTCCCCAAAGTCATGCAAGTCAAAGACGGGGCAACTTCGCTGGATGCAATCAAATCAGACGACGGCGGATCAACCTGGGAGAAAGCAACTGATGCTCAAGCGGGATATCTCTTGTCCGTTGCCGCTACTGGCGGCAACGCACCGATTGATGCAAAAGATGTCACCTTTGATTTTGAGGTCGACACCTACATTGCCCGCACCGACTCGCTGACCCTGAACGACGAAGTCACCATTGATGGCTCCGCGACGTTCGAAGTGAAATACCTCTAAGGACCAAGGCGCTGAACCGTTCGCTGCCTGTATGAACGGGCGGTTCAGTACCTATACCTTCTTCTCAAAAAGGAATTTACCGATGAAACGTATCCCTACAGCCCTGACCGCAGCGCTGTTGCTGAGCACGACGACTTGCGCCCTGGCCGCATCTACCGCCGATATGACTGTCAACGGCACAATCACTCCAGTCGCCTGCACCCCGTTCTTTTCCAATAACGGTCTTGTCGACTACGGAAAAATATCCCGGCAGGACCTGAACGTAGACAAAAGGACGCAACTGCGTGATCAATTCCTTGACCTCAACATCAGTTGCAACGCTGCGGCCCGTTTCGCGTTGATCATGCGGGACAACCGGGAAGGCTCGGCCATCGTCAACAGTGAGATCTATTACGGCCTGAATTTCGACCGCAGCGACAACAGGATTGGGCTGTTTTCGTTGCACTTCGATCCCGCCAGCACCGTAGTGGACGCTTGGCCTGAAGTCTATCGAACCGACTCCACCACTGGAGGGCGGGCGTGGAGTTCATCCAGGTCGAGCCCCATACCGATTGCCGCAAAAAGCTATCTGGGCTTCACCCATGTGGCAGGCAGCACCGCAGGCCCTGTCGCGATTCAGAACCTGAGCAGTCAGGTCACGATCGTCACGGTCATTGCCCCCACCTCAACACTGGACTTGAGTGACGATGCAACACTCGACGGCTCCGCGACCCTGGAGGTTGTCTATTTATAGGTGTGCGTCGCGATTAAATTTTCTCACTGCTGACCTGCACATACAGCGCCCGCCCGGCACCGAGCCCGGCGATGATCGCACCGAGGCCAATGACGCCAAAAATCCAGCCCACGGCCGTCCAGCCGCCGGTCCAGTCATGCACGATACCGACCGCGAACGGCCCCATGGACGCCAGGGTGTAACCGAAGCCCTGGGCCATGCTCGACAGGTTCGCCGCCACATGGGAGTCCCGCGAGCGCAACACAATCAGGGTCAATGCCAGGCTGAACGTGGCACCCTGCCCCAGCCCCAGCACGATCGCCCAACCCCACAAGCCTTCGATCGGCGCATACAGACAACCGAACAGACCAGCGAGGGTCAGCGCCATCACGATCACAATCGCCAGCCGCTGATCCTTGCCGCGCGTTGCCAGCCATGGCGCGGCGAGAGAGCTGACCAGTTGCACGATCACCGAACCCGACAGCACCAGCCCAGCCTGGGTCGGGGTCAGCCCGCGCCCGATCAGGATCGACGGCAACCAGCCGAACACGATGTAGGCCAGGGACGATTGCAGGCCCATGTACAAGGTCACTTGCCAGGCCAGCGGGTCGCGCAGCAATCCCCGAACGCGATAGGCGACGTTGTGCGCGCCGTGTTTCTGGCCGACTTGCGGCAACCAGAACAGCGCGGCGGCCAATGCCGGGATGACCCAGAAGCCGAGCCCCAGCGCCCAGCTCTTGTCGAAATGCTCACTGAGCGGCACGGTCGCACCCGCCGCCATCGCCGCGCCCAGACACAGGGCCATGGTGTAGACGCCGGTCATGGTCCCGGCCTGTTTCGGGAAGTCGCGTTTGACGATGCCCGGCAGCAACACCCCGATCACGCCGATGCTGGCACCGGCGAGCACGCTGCCGGCAAACAATCCCATCTCGCCAAAAGAACTGCGCAGGATGATCCCGCCCGCCAGAGTCAGAAGAATGCCCAGCACCACCCGCTCCGCACCAAATCGCCGCGCCAGCACGGGTGCCAAGGGCGCAAACAGGCCAAGACAAAGCACCGGCAACGTGGTCAGCAATCCCGCAGCAGATGCCGACAAGCCGAGGGACTTCGACACTTCGCTGAGCATCGGCGCCATGCTCGACAGCGCCGGGCGCAGGTTCAGCGCCACCAGAATCAGCCCCAGCAGCAACAGCCACGGCCGGCGCAGAACCGGGTGGGTTTGCTGGACCTGTTCGTCATCGGCCTCGGCATCGATCAGCAGCTCTTCCAGCTCTGCCGAGCGTTTTGAGGCTGCGGATAAATCACTGCGGTGCATGGACTTCTCGGTTTCAAGGTTCATTGATCAACTGCCTCGACAGGGCTTTAGCCCGTTCCGGGTCGCGTTGTTCGACGGCATCGAGCAACTCGATGTGCAGGTCGAACACTTCCTGGCGGCGCGGGACGACGCTCAGGGTCTGGCGCAACTGCGCGCCGACGATGCTGGAGAAATAGCGGTACAACTCGCTGAGGGTCGGGTTATGCGCGGCGTCCACCAAGCGGCGGTGAAACACCAGATCGCAGGCGATGTAGGTGTCGAGATCGCCGTGGTAGTGGCTACCGCTGACACCCAGCGCCTCGCGCAATGCAACCAGGTCTTCATTGGTGCGGCGCACGGCTGCCAGGCCGACGGCCTCGACTTCAAGGATGTGCCGGGTCTCGCGAGCCTGTTCAAGCGAACAACGGGACAACGCCTTGAGCGTGTCCAGCGGATCGACCACCGCCCGCAGGTAACTACCATCGCCCTGACGGATCTCGATCAACCCGGAAAACGCCAACACACGCATGGCTTCGCGCACGGTGTTGCGGCTGATGCCCAGCTCGGCGGACAACTCAGGCTCGGTGGGCAAGCGCTGGCCCACTACCCAAACGCCTTGGTTGATACGCAGGCGCAGTTGGTCGAGGGCCTGATCGACCAGGGATCGTTTTACCAATGGAGAGATTTCAGACATGGAATTCGCCCTCTCATCCAATCATAGGATGAATTTTCTGACATGTTAGTCAGGTTAAGCTACCCACACAACCCCCCGTAGGAGCTGCCGCAGGCTGCGATCTYTTGATCTTCGCGTTTTAAAAACAAAATCAARAGATCGCAGCCTGCGGCAGCTCCTACATGGATGGACACAAAAACGCAGACAAAAATAAACCCGGAACTCAGTCCGGGTTTATTTCAGTGCCTGGGTTCGATCAATGCAGGATCTGGCTCAGGAACAGCTTGGTCCGTTCATTCTGCGGCTTGTCGAAGAAGTCGTTCGGCGCCGCCTGCTCGACGATTTCGCCCTTGTCCATGAAGATCACGCGGTTGGCCACGGTGCGGGCGAAGCCCATTTCGTGGGTCACGCAGAGCATGGTCATGCCGTCTTCGGCCAGGCCGATCATGGTGTCCAGTACCTCTTTCACCATCTCCGGGTCGAGTGCCGAGGTCGGTTCGTCGAACAGCATGATTTTCGGCTTCATGCACAGCGCGCGGGCGATCGCCACACGCTGCTGCTGACCACCGGACAGTTGCCCCGGGAATTTATGCGCCTGCTCCGGAATGCGTACGCGTTCCAGGTAGTGCATGGCAATTTCCTCGGCCTTGCGCTTGGGCATCTTGCGCACCCACATCGGCGCCAGGGTGCAGTTCTGCAAAATGGTCAGGTGCGGGAACAGGTTGAAGTGCTGGAACACCATGCCGACTTCACGGCGGATCGCCTCGATCTGCTTGAGGTCGTTGGTCAGCTCTACGCCATCGACCACGATGCGGCCCTGCTGGTGCTCTTCCAGACGGTTGAGGCAGCGGATCGTGGTGGACTTGCCGGAGCCCGACGGGCCGCACAGCACGATACGTTCGCCCTGCTTGACGTTGAGGTTGATATCTTTGAGCACGTGGAACTGGCCGTACCACTTGTTCACGCCCTGCATCTGAATAATGCCTTCAGGGCTCACAGGCTTTTTGATTGCTTCGCTCATTGGAGAACTTCCTAAATTAGGTACGGCGCTTCAGCGCTTGTGGCCAGTGTCGAGCTTGCGTTCCAGATGCATGGAATAGCGCGACATACCAAAACAGAAAATCCAGAACACCAGGGCGGCGAACACATAGCCTTCAGTGGCCATGCCCAGCCATTTCGGATCGGCGGCGGCTTGCTTGACGCTGTTGAGCAGGTCGAACAGGCCGATGATGATCACCAGGCTAGTGTCCTTGAACAGCGCAATGAAGGTGTTGACGATGCCGGGGATCACCAGCTTCAGGGCTTGCGGCAGAATCACCAGGCCCATGCTGCGCCAGTAGCCCAGCCCCATCGCCGCAGCCGCTTCGTACTGCCCCTTGGGAATCGCTTGCAGACCACCGCGCACCACCTCGGCCACGTAGGCCGACTGGAACAGGATCACGCCGATCAGCGCCCGCAGCAGTTTGTCGAAGTTCATGCCTTCAGGCAGGAACAACGGCAGCATCACCGAGGACATGAACAGCACCGTGATCAACGGCACGCCGCGCCAGAACTCGATGAAGGTCACGCAGACCACGCGAATCGCCGGCATGTTCGAACGACGACCGAGGGCCAGGACAATCCCCAGCGGCAGCGCACCGGCGATGCCGACGGTGGCGATCACCAGGGTCAGCATCAGGCCGCCCCATTGGCTGGTCGCCACGCTGGTCAGGCCAAAAATGCCGCCATTCAGCAGGAAGTAGGCAAAGATCGGGTACAGCACCAGGAAGCCCAGCCCGTACACCGCTTTATGGTGAAAGCGCGAGATGAACAACGGCGCCACGCCGACGATTGCCAGCCACACCGTCAGGTCCACGCGCCAGCGCAGGTCTGTCGGGTAGTAGCCGTACATGAACTGGCCGAAACGCTGCTGGATGAACACCCAGCAGGCGCCTTCCTTGGTGCAGTCGGCGCGGGTGGTGCCCACCCAGTTGGCATCGAGGATGGCCCAGTGCAGGATCGGCGGCACCACCAGGTAGATCAGGTAGAACGCAAACAGGGTCAGCAGGGTATTGAGCCAGCTGGAGAACATGTTCGCGCGCATCCACGCCACCGGCCCGAAGACTTTGCTCGGTGGCGGCATGTCAGGTTTGAAAGTATGAGTGCTCATGCGCTTTTCCTTACCGCTCGATCAGCGCAATGCGCTTGTTGTACCAGTTCATCAGCAGGGAAATGCTGATACTGATCGCCAGGTACACGCTCATGGTGATGGCAATCACCTCGATCGCCTGCCCGGTCTGGTTCAGCACGGTCCCGGCGAACRGCGAGACCATTTCCGGATAACCGATACCGGCCGCCAGCGAGGAGTTCTTCGCCAGGTTCAGGTACTGGCTGGTCAGCGGTGGAATGATCACGCGCAGGGCTTGCGGGATGATCACCTTGCGCAGGGTCGGACCATTGCGCAGGCCGAGGGAATGCGCCGCCTCGGTCTGGCCATGGCTGACCGACTTGATGCCCGAACGCACGATCTCGGCGATAAACGCCGCGGTATACACGGTCAGGGCCAGGGTCAGCGCCAGCAGTTCCGGGATCAGCACCCAGCCACCGATGAAGTTGAAGCCTTGCAGTTTCGGCATTTCCCAGTGCAGTGGCGCGCCGAAGATCAGCGCGCACAGCGCAGGGATCACCAGAAACATCGCCAGGCCCACCCAGAACTTGTGGAACGGCACACCGGTGGCTTCGAAGCGCTTGGTCGCCCAGCGGCTCATCAGCACGATGGCGACGATGGCCACCACAATGCTCGCCACAAACGGCCAGAACCCGTCCGCCATCAGGGCGGCCGGCATGTTCAGGCCGCGGCTACTGACGAAAAAGGTGTCGCCGAAGTTATGGCTGTTGCGCGGCCCCGGCATAGTCAGGAACACCGCGAAGTACCAGAACAGGATTTGCAGCAGTGGCGGAATATTGCGGAAGACTTCCACATACACCGTCGCTACCTTGCTGATGATCCAGTTCTTCGACAGCCGTGACACGCCGACGATGAACCCGAGGATCGTCGCCAGGATCACGCCGATGAAGGTCACCAGCAGCGTGTTGAGCAGGCCGATGACAAACACTCGGGCATAGGTGTCCGATTCGCTGTAGTCGATCAGGTGTTGAGCGATGCCGAATCCGGCACTACGCTCCAGAAAGTCGAAACCGGAGGTGATGCCCCGGTGCTGAAGGTTGGTCTGGGTGTTATCGAACAGATACCAGCCCATCGAGACCACCGCGACAATGGTGATGATCTGAAATAGCCACGCACGCACTTTCGGATCGCTGAGGCTGAGCCTCTGCTTTGGTGCGCCGATTGAATTTTGCATGAAGTGCCCCGCAAATAATGGAACAGAACATCACCCGGTGGTTGGCCCACCGGGTGATAGAACCATCAGCGCACTGGTGGTGCGTATTGAATGCCGCCAGCGTTCCACAGAGCGTTCAGCCCGCGGTCGATTTCCAGCGGAGTGCCCTTGCCGAGGTTTTTCTCGAACACTTCGCCGTAGTTACCCACTTGCTTGACGATCTGCACGACCCAGTCTTTCTTCACTTTCAGGTCTTTGCCGTATTCACCGTCGGTACCCAGCAGACGGGCAACGTCCGGGTTCTTGGTGCCCTTGGCTTCGGCTTCGACGTTCTTCGAAGTGATGCCGGCCTCTTCAGCGTTGAGCATGGCGTAGCCAGTCCAGCGCACGATGGCCAGCCACTCGTCGTCGCCATTACGCACGACTGGGCCCAGAGGTTCCTTGGAAATGGTTTCCGGCAGAACCACATAGTCCTTCGGCGAAGCCAGCTTGCTGCGCTGGGCGAACAACTGGGATTTGTCGGAGGTCAGTACGTCGCAACGACCGGATTCCAGCGACTTGGCGCTTTCGTCGGAGGTGTCGAACGTGATCGGGGTGTATTTCAGGCCGTTGCCGCGGAAGTAGTCGGAAACGTTCAGTTCGGTGGTGGTACCGGCCTGGATGCAGATGGTTGCACCGTCCAGTTCCTTGGCGCTCTTGACGCCCAGCTTGTTGTTTACCAGGAAGCCGATGCCATCGTAGTAGGTGATGAAGCCCGGGAATTTCAGGCCCATGCCCGCGTCACGGGAGCTGGTCATGGTGGTGTTGCGCGACAGGATGTCGATTTCGCCGGATTGCAGCGCGGTGAAGCGCTCCTTGGCGTTCAACTGGCTGAACTTGACCTTGGTCGCGTCGCCGAAGACAGCCGCCGCTACTGCGCGGCAGTAGTCCGCATCGATACCCACGATCTTGCCGGTGGAATCCGGAACCGAGAAGCCTGGCAAGCCATCGCTGACGCCACACTGCACGAAACCTTTCTTCATCACTGCATCCAGGGTTGCGCCCGCCTGGGCAAACCCGCTGACACCGAGTACCGCGGCTGCAGTCACGATAGCCAGGGTGGATTTCAACATCTTCATTCAAACCTCCAGTTTTGCTCTTGTTGTGTCGGAGCGTGAGTCCAGTCGCACCCTTTTGAGGCGTAGTCGACCCGTGTTGGCTTTTTTTGGGGTCAACCGACGTAAGACGTTAGCTATGAGTCTATTAGGAGAAAATCCACGTCATGGAAAACTCACTCTCACCAGTCGGCCGAACGGGCTGTAGCCCTTTCACGTTCGCGAAGCCCCGTACCGGCCCTTGGCGAACATCCATCACCGGATTCATTGCTATCCCACAGTCGGCAGTACACTGATAGTGTTACCGCCGGGCGCGAGATGTGTTGCACCGTTTCTCCATAGCAAAGCCCGTACCACACCGCCTGCCAAAGCGCTTCAACTGCAGGTCAATAGCAAAACTTGTACCCTTGCGACATCTTCTTAACGGATCAACCTGACGCGCACTTGGATCACGCACTTGATGAGCGCGCACGCACAACATTGGAGCAGCCATGACCAACCCCTTGATTCTTGAACCCGTCAAGACCGCAGACGCCTGCGTCATCTGGCTGCATGGCCTGGGCGCCGACCGCTATGACTTCCTGCCGGTGGCCGAAGCGCTACAGGAAAGCCTGCTGAGCACCCGCTTCGTTTTGCCCCAGGCACCGAGCCGCGCCGTGACCATCAATGGCGGTTACGAGATGCCGAGCTGGTACGACATATTGGCCATGAGCCCGGCGCGCGCGATCAATCGCGAACAACTTGAAGAGTCTGCCAACTGGATCATCGAATTGATTGAGGCGCAGCGAGCCTGCGGAATAGACGCCTCGCGGATTTTCCTGGCAGGTTTTTCCCAGGGCGGTGCCGTGGTATTCCACACCGCGTTTCTGAAGTGGCAGGGACCACTGGGTGGCGTAGTTGCCCTTTCTACTTATGCACCGACCTTCAGCGATGAACTGGAGTTGTCCGCCAGCCAGCAGCGCATTCCGGTGCTGACGATGCACGGCCAGTATGACGACGTGGTGCAAAACTCGATGGGACGCAGCGCCTATGAGCATTTGAAGCTGCGTGGTGTCACCGTGACATGGCAGGAATACCCAATGGGTCACGAAGTGTTACCCGAAGAAATTCGCGACATCGGCATCTGGCTCGCCGAGCGCTTGCGCTGAGCGTTCAGGATTAAAAGCGCCCTTTGATCCATCCCCCTACGCCGCGCCCGTTTCTTGCATTACACTGGCCGGCGTACATTCCTTAATCAATTGATGAGATGACCGTGCTCAAAGCACTCAAGAAAATGTTCGGTAAAAGCGAGACTGAGCAACTCGCGCCAGTTCCCAGCCCTGCGTCT
Organism: Pseudomonas sp. P4_C3; assembly: GCF_056402075.1. NCBI lineage: Bacteria > Pseudomonadati > Pseudomonadota > Gammaproteobacteria > Pseudomonadales > Pseudomonadaceae > Pseudomonas > Pseudomonas sp. P4_C3. The sequence continues at coordinate 458 of NZ_JBFUIC010000081.1, read as the reverse complement.
CACGCTCCCGGCCACCGCACCGACGGTAATCAGTCTGAACGGGCCGCCACCACCGCGGCACCCAAGCATGAGCCGAAGACCGCAATATCTGCCCAGCCTGCGGCGACAACAGCCCCGGAGCAGCCGCTCAGCGAAACGCCGAAACCCGCCAAACCGCGCCGCGAACCCAAGCCCAAGGCGCCGGTCATCCCATGGAAACTCGAAGACTTCGTTGTCGAGCCCCAGGAAGGCAAAACCCGCTTCCACGATTTCAAACTCGCCCCCGAGCTGATGCACGCCATCCAGGACCTGGGCTTCCCGTATTGCACGCCGATCCAGGCCCAAGTGCTGGGCTTCACCCTCGCGGGCAAAGACGCCATCGGCCGCGCCCAGACCGGTACCGGCAAAACCGCTGCGTTCCTGATCTCGATCATCACCCAGCTGCTGCAAACCCCGCCGCCGAAAGAGCGCTACATGGG
>NZ_JBFUIC010000080.1:0-21000 GCF_056402075.1 Pseudomonas sp. P4_C3 | reverse complement strand
GTCCAAGCGCCATTTTCGGGGTCAGTTGTTACGGTGGTACCTTCTATTGGAGTGCCACCATTGAGTAGCTGAATGCTCTTGCCGGGGCGGGCATGACCCTTGATGATCAACAGGTCTTTGTAGGTGGTGCCGGCTTCAGGGACAGCGGGACCCTCTTCGGATTCAAGAACTTCGTCCAGGCCAAGTTCGACGTCCAGTACCACGGTGAAAGTCCGCGGGAGAGTCGTTTCCACCGGGCTATAGTTTGTTCGAGCTGTCAGACTGTAGGAATTCACGGGCAAATCTCTGAATGTATGCTCCCAGACTCCGGAGTCATTCGCTGTCACCGTCACTGGTGCCGGTTGTCCACCGAGCAATGTCAGCTCACCATTTTTCCGTGCCTTGCCTTTGATGGTCAGGGTCGTTTGGATGGTGGTATCGCCTTCATCTACGCTGGTCCCATCGTCGTCCAGCACATCATCAAGACTCAGCGGCATGCTCGTGGCCACTGTAAACTTGAACACAGTGGACTCTTTGTTATTCGGTGCCTTGATCTTGATGTTGTATGGCCCCGTTTTCAGCTCATCCAGGGTCAGTTTGAACAGGCCGTCAGCATTAACCAATGCTTTCTTGCCCGTTGTCGCGACGCCATTGAAGGCTTCGACTTCAACGTCGGGGGGCGCATTGCCGGTGATGTCTACCCAATCGCCGTCGTAGGTGCCGCCGTCTTCGATAGCACCGTCCTTGCCAGTGACGGAATTGATAATGGGTGTTTCGGTCGCCAGGACAAAGGTTTTATTTCGGGAGCTATTCTGCGGCGGGAATTTTTCCAAAGCGGATATTCTGTAGCGCCTGAAGTCTGACAGCGTGAAATTCGTTTCCCAAATGCCGGAAGCATTGCTGGTCATATCAGTAAGTCTGATCGCGTTATCGCGCAACCAGAGGGCGGTATTTACCTCGGACGTGCCCTTGAAGGTCAGGGTTTTATCGTATGTGGTGCCGTTTTCGCCAACGAGATTATCGCTGGAATCGCGAATTTCATCGAACGTTACAGGTGCTGATACTTCAACTGGTGTATCAGGGGAGAGCTTCGAGGTGCTCGGTGTTTTGGTGATCATGTTGATGACTCCATTTGCTGTTGAGGGAAACGAAGTCAATTAAGGCTCGAAGTAGTCTGGGTGGCTACTGTCATAACTAATAGGTGTTTATTGTTTTTGGAGAGTGGGTGGCGTTACCAGCATGGAAAGGTGTTTTCTTATTGTGATTTATTCTGGTTTAACTGGTATTTTTGACGGTAGTGCTTATGTACATGTTTTTTTAGAGTGGTGTTTCTTCTTTTGAATACATTGCTTTTTAAGAGGTGGCATCATGACGGCGACAACAGCTTATTCAGGAGCTCAAAGTTCTCCCTGGGAACAGGTAAATTTTTTCATGAATGGTGAGCAAGTGTCGTGGAACTCGCCGAGTATCGGACTTCGTCGTGGGCAGTCAAATGAATTAATAGTCAAAGCGCCCTGGCTGAACGGAACTCAAATCAATCTGGGATTGGTGAATGACAACGGACTGGTCATCGGAGCCGAGCCAGCATTCGGTGATTGGGTGTCGATAAAGGACGGTGAAGCAAGTTGGAGGCTGACGCCGGAGAATTTAAGCGGGCGTGTCAGGCTGGTGTTCTTGAGCCGGGAGTTTGATCAGGTTCATGAGTTTCCGTGTTGGGTACTGTCGCCCAATCTGTCGGATGAAGGGTACGCGACATTGGGCGGCACCCTCATACCAACACCTGTAGGCCCGAAAGAGTTTTGGCCGGGTGTAAGCCAACACCTCAATTTTCGAGCTAACCCTGGGAGCCCCATTGCAGGCTTTCCACTGATGCTGAACTTTTCATTCAAAGAGCCCGGGTTACCCCACCCGCTGACCAGCAGCCCCCCCATATTGACCCAAACCACTGATCATCAATGGTATCTGACCGGCATAGAGGAGACTCGAGAGATAGAATTCAATCTCTTCATAACGGGCCAAGGGATGACACCGGTTAGAGTATTGGATTGCATCAGGCGCTCCTCAAACCTTTTGGATTATGCAACGATCAAGCTAAATGGAGTGGATGTTCCTGCTGGCGGAGCACGGTTCAAGGGCGGTGTATCAGAAACACTGAGTGTTGTTGCTAAACCGGGCAGCCCATCACTGGATTCAATGTATTTATTCTGGGAAAAAGGCGGTGGACAGCTCAATGAAAATTACTTTAAGAGCGATCCTGCCTTCACTTTTCCAAACGGCGGTTTGACTTGGAATATAACCTGCCCTGCGCAAACGCGTGGTGAGTTTGCGTTGAAAATTCAAAGACTTCATGGTGTCACAATGACCCGCTTTCGTTGTTTTCTGGAGTGATAAACCATGTAGTTTACGCGTTTGGGGATGGCCCCGTTGATTGGGTCATCCCCAAATACTTCACATCGGCTGCGGCGATCCGATCAAGCGCCCCGTTACGCCAAACACCCCCAGTGCCCTGATCACCTCCAACTCCCCCTGGGTTTCTACTTGCTCCGCAATCAATGGCAAATCGATGCTGTTGGTCGTCCGGTAAAGTGCCTCGATAAACAGCCGTTTATCAGGCTCCTCGTCAATGTTGCGAATGTAGGCCCCATCAATTTTCAGGTACGCCAGGCCCAATTGGGTGAGGTTGCCGATCTGACTGAAACGCCCGCCAAAATGTTGCAGACCGATTCGATAACCGGTGGCAAGCAGGCTGTGGCAAAAACGCTGCAGTTCTTCGGGGGACGGCAACTGGCGCTCGTCGATTTCCAGGGTCAGCAGCGGCGCCAGTTCCGCAAGTGAGTCGAGCAGGTCGAGGATTGTTCGCCATTGCACCGGGTCGCGCAGGGTGTTGCCGGACAGGCTCAGTGCCAAGGGCCTGCGGTTGAGCACCAGATCGTCCAGCGTGGCTTCGAGCATCGCCAGGTCGAACCGTGCCGACCAGCCGAGACGCTCGATCCACGGCAGGAAATGCCCGGCGGCAATCGCCTCGCCCTCTGGGTCGAGCAGGCGTGCGAGCACTTTGTGATGCAGCACGTGTTGGGTGTCGGCGCATTGCACGACGGGCTGGAAGTACAGCTGCATTTTGCCTTCGGTCAAGGCATCGTCGATCCAGGTGCGCCAGTCGTGCTGGGAGTGATTCGGCGCGGTGTCACGATGGCTCAAATGCACCCAGGGTCGCTCGGGATGTTGCCGGGATTCAGTCAGTGCCTGATCCAGGCGCAAGAGTACAGTGCTGATCGGCTCACCGGGGCGATAGGCGACAACGCCCAGATGGGCGACGGGCATGCAGTCGCTGGCGCCGGTCAGGCGCAGGTTCTCCAGGCTGACGCTGATATCTGAGGCCAGGCGAGCGGCATTTTCAGCGTCCAGACCCGGTGTCAGCAGGCTGAATTCGCCGCCACGATTGCGTGCCGCCAGCCAGGTGCGCCGTTCCGGCAATTGAGTCAGGCGCTTGAGCAATTCGCCCACGGCACTGATCAGCGCGTCAGTTCGTTGGCCACCCATTCGCTGGTTGAGCCCGTTCAGGTCGTTGATCCGCAACATCAGCAAATGACCATCGCGGCTCTGTTCGCACACGCGTAAATGGTCGGCCAGTTGCTCGTCGAGCAGGCGCCGGTTGGCCAGGCCGGTGAGGCTGTCCAGATAGGATTCGGCCCGCAGTTTTTCGCTGCGTGCGGCTTCTTCGGCGAACAGCGCCTTGAGCTTCTCGACCATCTGGTTCATCGCCAGCACCACCCGTTTCAGTTCCGGTGTACGCGGCAGTTTCGGCAGACTGAGAAACTCGCGTTTACTGATAGCTTCAGCCTGTCGGACCATGCTGTCGAGTGGGCGCAATTGCCGGCGCAGCATCCATCCTCCAATCACCGCACTGAACAGCCCGCACAACAGCAACCAGATCAGGCTGCCGAGGGTGCTGTCCCAGAGCTTGGCCAGGGCGAATTGCGGATTGCTCAGCACTTCGACCCGTGCCAGCTGTTCCCAGCTGCGCATGATCAAGGCATCGCCACCTTCCGGGCGCAGGTCGACCAGGTTGACGAACCAGTCAGGCGCACCGTCGATTTTCGTCGGTGCGCTGCGCTCCACCAGGGTTTGCTGATCCTYGAGCCTGATGATGCGGATGCTGCTGAAATAGCCACTGTCGAAAATCGAGCTGACCATCAGCTCCATCATGGCCGGGTCATCGACCTGTGCGGTCAGTGACAGCCCCAGCGCGGTGGCTGCGTCCTGGGCGTGGGCGCGCAGTTGACTGAGGGTTTGCTCGCGGGAGCTTTCCAGGCTGGCAAAAAAACTGCCGCTGAACGCCACCAACAGGAACAGGCAGATGGCCAGGAACAGCTGTTTACGCAATGTCATACATCGCTCCTTGCCATGGCGGTCAGCCGTCCCCTATGTCGAAGCCTTCGGCATTGAAGGCGTACACCGGTAGCAGGTCTTTGCGTTGGGACGCGGGGCGGATATCGCCGATCAGGTTGTCCAGTACCAGCGGGTCGGTCGTGGGGGGGCTGTAGAACGTCAGCACCCTATGCGCCTGGTTCTGACTCAGGGCCTTGACGTAGGTGATGCGCAGTTTTTCGCTGGGAATGCCGAGTCGGCGCAGGCTGAAGTATTTCGCCAGGGCATAGTCTTCGCAGTCGGCGGTGCCCTTGATCAGGGCTTCGACGGGGGTGGCCCAATAATCGGTCTGTTGCCAGATGCGCGTGTCGTCCTGAAAGTTCAGCTGCTGATTGAAGAAGCGGTTCACCGCGTTGAGTTGCTCAGGTTCGGGCGCGCCGCGTGCGCTCTGCAGCATTTGACTCCAGGCTTCGATCCGGCCTCGCGCCGGTCCCGGCGGGCCGTAGCGTTGTTCAACGGTTTGCAGAATCTGTGAAAAATCCCAGTCGGCCCGGACCCCGTTGAATGCAGTCAGTAGCAGACCAGCCAGCAGCATCCAGCCGCCGAGCCGAAGTCGGAGCGCTGGCCATCCTGGACTACGCAGACTGCGGGCCATGTCTGGCTGCTCGAGTGTAGATGGGGGAAGTTTAGGTGGAGTTTTTGCGGGGGGAGGGCAGGTCGTCGGGTCGGTACTCGCACTGGCTCTCTTGCCACAACAGTCCCGGGGAACTTCAGGATTTGCGCAGGGTTTTCTGCTTGAGGATGTAGACGGTCACGAGTACCGCACTGGTCAGCATGAAGCCCCGTGCCCAGGGCAGCGGCACCAGAAAGCAGGAGAACAGGATGCTCGCCCACATCAGGCCAATGGCGTAGACCTTGCCCCTGAGCGGAATGCCGTTACCGTCGAGGTAATCGCGGATCCATGGGCCAAGCTGGGGATGCTCGACCAGCCATTGATAAAAGCGCGGTGAACTGCGGGCAAAGCAGGCGGCCGCCAGCAGCAGGAAAGGGGTGGTGGGCAATACCGGCAGGAAAATCCCGATCACCCCCAGCGCCACGCTCAGCCAGCCGATGGCCAGCAGCACGTAGCGCAACATCAGGGGGCGGTTGCCTATGGGGTTGTCCATAGGCCGGATCTTAGTGGTGACGTGGCTTGAGAATCGCCGGCTTTTCGTCTGGAGCGTTGCACAGCAGGTACAGCGCGGTCAGGGCTTCCGGGATCTGCACGATCATGTCGTCCATCAGGTTGGCATCGGCGGCAATGTCGGAGAACTCCGGTTGCTCGTCGAACAGGCCCGAACCGACCATGATCGGCAGCAGCATTTCGCTGACTTCGTCTTCGGCGGTTTCGAACCAGGCTTCTTCACGCAGGAACACACCTTCCATGAAACCGATGCACCAGCCGCGCAGTTCGGAATCATCCGGGTCGTCGCCCAGGTCGAGGTCGCACGGCAGCTCGAACTCTTCGTCGGAGGCCAGTTGGCGGGCGATGTGGGCCTTGAGGCCGATCAGCGTGGCTTCGATCTCTTCGCGCTGGGCTTCGCCGCTGTAGTGCGGCTCTTCGGCGAAGAGGGCATCGATCCATTCACGGTCCGGAACGACTTCGGAGCAGATCGACAGCGCAGTGAGGTAGCCGTGGGCGGCCACGTAGTCCAGCGCCTCGTCATGCAGTTCATCAGCATCGAGGAAGACTTGCAGGCGGGTTAGTTGCTCAGCGAAGGACATTAAAGGGCTACCTTGGGGAATGTTCGATGCGGGAATTCTAGGCCTTCTTGAGCACTTGGGCCAGCCGCACGGCATATTTGCTCCTGGCCTCTTCTCGTAGGAGCTGCCGAAGGCTGCGATCTTTTGACTTGGCTTTTAAAAAATCAGATCAAAAGATCGTCCGAACGCGGCCCGAGCCTTCGGCAGCTCCTACAGAGGATCATGTCCATTCCCTCTTATCGGCGGCACCCTTTGCCGGACGGGGCTCGGGTATACTCGCGCGTTTTGTGATGCCCTGCTGGCGTCACGGCTGAAATGTGAAGCGTCATGCAATGTGCACTTACGATTTGTCGGTGCAGCGTCGCGGGTTCTGAACCAGCCTTGCAGGGATGTTTCGGTGATTTTTGGAGTTTCTATGCTCGAACAGGCTCAACGCGTCCTCAAGGACATCTTCGGCTACGACAGTTTCCGTGGCCGCCAGGGTGCAATCATTGAGCGTGTGGCCAGTGGTGGCGATGCCCTGGTCCTGATGCCTACCGGTGGCGGCAAGTCCCTGTGCTTCCAGGTCCCGGCGCTGTTGCGCGAAGGCCTGGCGGTGGTGGTCTCGCCGCTGATCGCACTGATGGACGATCAGGTCGCCACCCTCGAAGAGCTGGGCGTGGCGGCCGCCGCGTTGAACTCCACCCTCAGCGCCGAGCAGCAGCGCGACCTGGCTGTCCGTATCCGCCGCGGTGAAGTGAAGATGCTCTATCTGGCGCCTGAACGTCTGGTCCAGCCGCGCATGCTGTCCTTCCTGCAGGGGCTGGACATCGCCCTGTTCGCCATCGACGAAGCCCACTGCGTGTCGCAATGGGGCCACGACTTCCGTCCGGAATACCTGCAATTGGGCCAGTTGGCGGAAATGTTCCCCGACGTGCCGCGCATCGCCCTGACCGCCACGGCCGACAAGCGCACCCGGGAAGAAATCGTCACCCGGTTGCACCTGCAAGACGCCGAGCGCTTCCTGTCGAGTTTCGACCGGCCGAACATCTTTTATCGCATCGTGCCCAAGGAGCAGCCGCGCAAGCAGTTGCTGGCGTTCCTCGCCGAACGCCGCAGCGATGCCGGCATCGTGTATTGCCTGTCGCGCAAGAAGGTCGAGGAAGTCGCAGCATTCCTCAGCGAGCAAGGCTTCCCGGCGCTGCCATACCACGCCGGCCTGCCCAACGATATGCGCGCCTACCATCAGAAACGCTTCCTCAACGAGGAAGGCCTGATCATGGTCGCCACGGTGGCGTTCGGCATGGGCATCGACAAGCCCAACGTACGTTTTGTCGCGCATCTCGATTTGCCGAAATCCCTCGAAGCCTACTATCAGGAAACCGGTCGTGGCGGCCGTGACGGCCTGCCGGCGGATGCCTGGATGGCTTACGGCCTGCAAGACGTGGTGATGCTCAAGCAGATGCTGCAGAACTCCGAAGGCGACGAGCGCCACAAGCGCCTGGAGCAGCACAAGCTCGACGCCATGCTCTCGCTCTGCGAAGAAACCCGCTGCCGTCGGCAAACGCTGCTGGCCTACTTTGACGAAGACATGCCCGAGCCTTGCGGTCATTGCGACAACTGCGTCGACGGCGTGCAGACCTGGGATGCCACCGAGCCTGCGCGTCAGGCGCTGTCGGCGATCTACCGCACCGGTCAGCGCTACGGGGTCGGGCACCTGGTGGATGTACTGCTCGGCAAGGACAACGAAAAGGTCCGCAACTTCGGTCATCAGCATCTGTCGGTGTTTGGTGTCGGCAAGGCGAGGGCCGAAGGCGAGTGGCGCTCCCTGTTCCGCCAATTGGTGGCTCGCGGTCTGGCCGATGTTGACCATGAGGGCTATGGCGGTCTGCGTCTGAGTGATACGTGTCGGCCGCTACTCAAAGGTGAAGTGACCCTGGAACTGCGCCGCGACCTCAAGGCGCAAACCGTGGCGAAAAGCAGCAAGAGCCAGGCGAGCCAGCTGGTCCGTGGCGAGGAGCGCGAACAGTGGGAAGCCTTGCGCGCCTTGCGGCGCAAGCTCGCCGAAGAACATGGCGTGCCGCCGTACGTCATCTTCCCCGATTCGACTTTGCTGGAGATGCTGCGCAGCCAGCCGACCTCGCTGGCGGAAATGGCCACGGTCAGCGGCGTCGGCGCGCGCAAGCTGGAGCGCTACGGCGAGGCCTTCCTCGAAGTGCTCGGCGGCCAGGTCGAGGCACCGAAAGTGGTGGCCGACGTACGTCACGAACTGATCACTCTGGCGCGGGCCGGGATGACGCCGGTGCAGATCGCCGGTCAGTTGCAGTGCTCTGAAAAGAACGTCTACACCATGCTGGCCGAAGCGATCGGCAAGCAGCAGTTGTCGTTGGAGCAGGCACTGGATCTGCCTGAAGACCTGATGGGCGAAGTCCAGGACGCCTTCCTCGACGGCGAAGGCGAATTGCCGCCGGTTTCCGAGATCGCCGCGCTGTTTGCAGGCAGGGTGCCGGAAGGGGTGTTGTACTGCGTTCGGGCGGCGTTGCAGTCGGAATTCGAGATTTGAGACATCTGTAGTGCTGATGTAACGATTCAGTACAGATCAAGCCTTGCCTCAAGTCGAGGCTCATGCTTAGCTGACTAATAATTAGTTTTTATTTATTTCAGTCTAATCATGAGTGTTTTATGCCGTTAACCGATCAACACCGCTTTGGCATGCAATTGGCCCAGATGTCCCGTGGCTGGCGTGCCGAACTGGACCGCCGTCTGGCGGGCATGGGCTTGTCCCAGGCGCGCTGGCTGGTGCTGCTGCACCTGGCGCGTTTCGATGAAGCACCGACCCAGCGTGAACTGGCACAAAGCGTCGGTGTCGAAGGCCCGACCCTGGCCCGTTTGCTCGACAGCCTGGAAAGCCAGGGCCTGGTGCAACGCCAGGCGGTGCTCGAAGACCGTCGGGCGAAGAAAATCGTGCTTTGCGCGCCGGCGCGTCCCCTGATCGAACAAATTGAAACCATTGCCACGCAACTGCGTCACGAACTGTTCGAAGGCGTCGATGAGGCGGATTTGAAGGTGTGCATGCGGGTTCACGGGCATATCCTGGGCAACCTTGAAAAATCTTGAGGCATAACCGAACGCCAGGCTTCTGAGAGACCGCATTGGGCAGACTATAAGAACTACTCGGCAATATCGTGTTCGTAACGGATGTACGAACGCGTACGGGTAATTTCTGTGAATCTCAAGGATGCTCATGCTCAAGTGCTGGCGATTGGTTTTACGCGGTGGTTCTCAGTGGTTGCTGGCCGGGGCCGCTGTCACTTATTCGACATGGGCGCCTGCACTGGGCCTGGGTGAAATCACCCTGCATTCGGCGCTGAATCAACCGCTGCGTGCCGATATTGCACTGGTGGATGCGGCTGGCCTGGAAGAGAACGAGCTGTCGGTGAGTCTGGCAGCGGCAGACGAGTTCAGCCGTGCCGGGGTCGACCGGGTTTTTTTCCTCAATAACCTGAAGTTCACCCCGGTCCTGCGCGGTAATCGCAGCGTGATCCAGGTGACCTCCAGCAAACCGGTCAGTGAACCCTTCCTGAATTTCCTCGTGCAACTCGATCAACCCAACGGTCGGTTATTACGCGAGTACACGGTACTGATCGATCCGCCGGGTTCGCCAGGCGTTGTTCCCGCCGCCGATGAACCGGTTTTCAGTTCCCCGGCGTCCGCATTCCCCAGTGTTCAACCGGTCGTACCGCCGTCACCCGTGGCCAAGACGACGTCAGAAACGGACGTCCCCGTGGTTGATCCCGCAGTCGAACAACTGGCCGTCAGCGCCCTGCAAAACCACAGTTTGCAAACCACTGTCGATGAGCTCAACGAGAAGCTTCAAGGCCAGGATGAGCTGATCACCGGCCAGAAAAAACAGTTGGCCGAACTGCAAACCCAACTGGCGGAGCTCAAGAAGGTAAAGGCGCAACCCGTTGCTAGCGACGCGGTGACGCCAGCCCCCGCCGTTGCTGAAAGTCCCGGGATTGGCTGGCTGCCGATTGCCGGCGTGTCAGCGCTGATGGCGTTGCTGGCGCTGGGCTGGTTAGTTCGCCACCGACGCCAGCAGCATCAGGCCACAACTTCAGAGATGCTGTCGTCGCAGCATGAACCGTTGGCGGAGCTTTTTACCGAGCCTGTCACGTGGCCCACCGTCAGGCAATCAGTCGCGGTGCCGGCCAACGATGAGCTTGAGCGGGTCGATAGCCATCGCTCCATCGCGGGCGCAGCTGCCGTGGCGGTGGTTCCTGGTTTGGCGATATCCGGCGAATCCGCCGCTGACGATGAGTACCGGCTCAACCTGGAGGAGTTGTCCATGGTGTCGAGTTGGGACGTGATCAGCCCAAACGAGAACCAGCAGTCGGCTGCTCTGGCCATGATCGAGCCTGCGTTCGAATTGGAGGCGCAACCCGCTTCGCCGTTCCGGCAGCCTCCGGTCGGGCTATCATAGTGGCGTCGTCAAACTCTGGAGTTACGCCCCATCATGACCGTCAGCAAACCGGAAATCGTCATCACCTATTGCACGCAATGCCAGTGGTTGTTGCGTGCGGCCTGGCTGGCCCAGGAACTGCTCAGCACCTTTGGTGATGACCTGGGCAAAGTCTCCCTGGTGCCGGGCACCGGCGGGGTCTTTCATGTTTACTGTGACGCTGTGCAGATCTGGGAGCGCAAGGCGGACGGTGGCTTCCCTGAGGCCAAAGTGCTCAAGCAGCGGGTCCGCGACCAGATCGACCCGGACCGCGACCTGGGGCACAACGACCGCACTCAGTGAGACGCGGCCTCGGCTGTAACGGCTTTCTTGCTTGTGCCACTTGAGAACCTGCTGGACACCACAATCGCCACAATGATCAGAGCGCCCCCCAGCAACATGCGCAGGGTCGGGTTTTCGTTGAACAGCAACCAGGCGACGGTGATGCCGTAGACCGGCTCCAGGGCGAACACCACGGCGGCGGTGCGTGCCTTGATCACCGCGAGGCTGGCGACGAACAGGCTGTGGGCGACACCGGTACAGAACACACCGAGCAGGCCGATCCACAGCCAGTCGATGGCACGCACTTCGCTCAATTGAGGCGCCGCCACCGGCAGCAGGCACAGGGCAACCACCACGTTCTGGCACAGTGCCGCCTGCACGGGCGGGACGCGCCCGGAGCTGGCACGGTTGGTCAGCGACAACAGGGCGAACAACAACCCGGAACCCACGGCCCACAGCAGACCGGTGGTGGCGCCGCTGGCCAGGTCAAAATCAGGCGTGACCAGCACCAGCCCGATACTCACCAGCAGCACCAGCACGATCTCATTGGCGTGAATGCGCTCGCGGAAGATCAGCCCTTCGAGGATCACGGTAAAGGCCGGGAAACTGGCGAAGCCGAGCGTCGCAATCGCCACGCCTGCGACTTTCACCGCAATGAAGAAACTCACCCAGTGCCCGGCCAGCAACAAGCCGCTGAGCAGCAGTCGACGCCAGTCCACGGCCTCGAGTTTCTGCCAGCGCGTCTGGCTGGCGAACCGTGCAAAAAACGCCAGCGCAAGCACGGCAAAAGCGGCGCGGCCGAAAACGATGATCGCCGGTGATGCGGCAGCCAGTTTGCCGAACACGCCGGTCAGACCGAACATCAATGCGCCGATATGCAGGGCGCCAAGGGCGGTACGGGGAGTCATTGCAATCCTTGACGACAAACGAATAGAGGCATCATTGAAGCGCGTAATCGCCCATCAAGTCTGTCGGCAGACTATCGTCCTTTGTCGCCAGCCTCGCGCCGCAGTTTCCCGGGCGATGCCCCGAACTCGCGCAACACCGCCGCCGCAAAGGCACTCTGGGAACTGTAGCCGACGCGGCTGGCAATCTCGCCGATGGGCAGCGCCGAGTTGCGCAGCAAGCCCACCGCGATGTGCAGGCGGCGGCTGCGGATGTAGTCCATCGGCGTCTGCCCGCACTCGGCCACGAACCGCGCATGCAAACGGGCACTGGAAAGGCCGGCCACCCGGGCCAGATCGGCCACTTGCAGCGGGTACGCCGCATACTGATCGATGTGTGCATTCAGCGCGGCATAGGGCAGGCGCCGACCGCCGACGGTGTCGGGCCTGGCGTTGTTGAGACTGGCCAGTAGCAGCACCGCGCCTTGTTGTGCAATCAGCGGATCATCGACCGGACTGTTCGCCAGCCAACTGACCAATTGGCTTTGCCCGGCATCCAGTGATAGTCGGCCGGCGTTGTCGAGCAAGCGCCGGCTGGACTCGGCGTGATCGCCCAACGACTGGGCAACCCATTGTTCGCCGGGCACATCCAGTACCAGGCAGCGGCTGCCATTGGGGCTGCCACACGCATGATGAGCGCCCGACGGTATCACCACGAAACTCTGTTGCACCACCTGACTACCACGGCCGTCAACCTCGAAATCCAGGGCGCCCGAAAGCCCGAACACCAATTGCGCGTGGTCGTGGCTGTGGACGATCAGGTCATGGCTGTATTGGCGAAGCGTGAGGATCGGTCTCATCGCAGGTCTCCCGGTTCAGGGCGTCAGTCTACACCGAGCGGGCCTGCAAGCGCTGTCACAGGACTGACTTGACGCTGTCATGGACGATTAACCGGGCCGGGGCAGACTTGGCAAAACTTGCCAGAGGGTTGCCCATGACCAGCGCCGAGCTCGCCAAACCCACCCGTAAGCAACGCGTACGGACTTTATGGATTTCCGACGTGCATTTGGGCACCCGGGATTGCCAGGCTGAACACCTGTCGCAGTTTCTCAAGAGCTACCACGCGGACAGAATCTACCTGGTCGGCGACATCATCGACGGCTGGAAGCTGCGCGGCGGCATGTACTGGCCACAAGCGCATACCAACGTGATCCGTCGCCTGTTGACCATGAGCAAGCGTGGCACTGAGGTGATCTACGTCACCGGTAATCATGACGAATTCCTGCGCCGTTATTCGAAGCTGATCCTGGGCAATATCCAGCTGGTGGACGAAGCCGTGCACGTCACCGCCGACGGCCGGCATCTGCTGGTAATCCATGGCGACCAGTTCGATGTGATCACCCGTTACCATCGCTGGCTGGCCTTTCTCGGTGACTCGGCCTACGAATTCACCCTGACCCTCAACCGCTGGCTCAATCATTGGCGCGCGCGATATGGCTACGGCTACTGGTCGCTGTCGGCCTACCTCAAGCACAAGGTGAAAACCGCGGTCAGCTTTATCAGCGACTTCGAAGAAGCCATCGCCCATGAATGCGTCAAGCGCGAGCTGCACGGCGTGGTGTGCGGGCACATTCACCATGCCGAGATTCGCAAGGTCGGCGAGGTGGACTACCTCAATTGCGGCGACTGGGTGGAGTCGTGCACCGCGCTGATCGAGCATTGGGATGGTTCGATCGAGCTGTACCGGTTGGCGGATGCCCAGGCGCGCGAGGCGCAGTTGAAGGCGGCCAGGGTCACCGAGCTGGCTTGATGATCACTGTGCCTGTGCGGGCCTCATCGCGAGCAGGCTCGCTCCTACAGTAGATCTGTAGCGAACACATATTCTGTGGACGCCGCAAAACCTGTGGGAGCGAGCCTGCTCGCGATGGACCGCGAAGCGGTCCCGCTGGATCTGTCAGACCGGCGCGTGCTCTTCCATCGCCGCCTTGTAGATCGAACTCCTGGGGTGCGCAAACAAGCGCTCCATCATCGGTTCGAAAAAGCTCAACGGCAGCGTGTCGTACGCCGGGTCAAACGCCGCCGCATCGTACCTGGCACAGAACTCGACGGTCGCCTGGTACTGCGGATGGTCCTGGAATTGCTCACGCAGATGCCTATCCATACCCAGGTGATGGAAGAAGTAGTAGCCCTGGAAAATCCCGTGCTTTTCCACCATCCACAGGTTCTCGGCGCTGACGAATGGCTTGAGGATCGCCGCCGCGATGTCCGGGTGGTTGTAGGAGCCCAGGGTGTCGCCGATGTCATGGAGCAGGGCACAGACCACGTACTCCTCGTCGCGACCATCGCGCCAGGCGCGGGTGGCGGTTTGCAGGGAGTGGCTCAGGCGATCCACCGGGAACCCGCCGAAATCACCCTCCAGTAACTTCAGGTGCGCCACAATCCGTGCAGGCAATTGTCTTGCGTAGGCACTGAAGTCCGCGGCAATGATCGCCCAGTCTTCCTGCGTGCCGTCCTTCATGTGGGTGAAGCGGGCATTGGCATTCATAGGCAACTCTCTGGTGACGGATGTCAGCTAGAACGGAACGCGCCCCATAAGCATGTCCCGGTACATGACAAAATCGCCGAGCAGGCTATAGAAGGGGTGTTGGAACGTTGCCGGGCGGTTCTTCTCGAAGAAGAAATGCCCGACCCAGGCAAAGCTGTAACCTGCCAGCGGCAGGGTCCACAACAGCATCCATGCTCCGCGACCAATGGTCAGCGACAGAATCAAGATAACCAGCGTCGTGCCGATAAAGTGTAAACGGCGACAGGTGCTGTTGCTGTGCTCGCTGAGGTAGTAAGGGTAGAACTCAGCGAAGCTGTTGAAGCGTTTGACGTTTTCCACGACAGCGATCTCTGTGGTTATTGTTCTTGCTGCAAGTTGTTCTGCGGGTAGCTTATTTGAGTCTAGAGTGATCAATGGCATCAGCCAGTGACAATAGGCGCCACTTTAGTATCCTTCGGTCAATAGCCGTCGCATGCGGCTCACCAAGTTAGAAAACGCCATGAGCGAACGAACGACTTCTGCAAGCTGGGCGATGGGGATTGTCAAAGCGCTGGAGATGGACGGCCTGGATTGCCGGGTTCTGTTCACACAGCTGGGGCTCGACTACGCGGCACTGGATGATCCGGATGCACGCTTCCCGCAAGACTCCATGACGCGGTTGTGGCAACGCGCGGTCGAGCTGTCCGGCAACCCGGCCATCGGCCTGAACATGGGCAAGGTGGTGCGACCGGCGCAGTTTCATGTGACCGGTTACGCCTTGATGTCCAGTCAGACCCTGGCCGAAGGCTTTCAGCGTCTGGTGCGCTATCAGCGGATCATCGCCGAAAGTGCCGACCTGAGTTTCAAGCTGCTGGAAGAAGACTACGCGTTGATTCTGACGGTACATGGCGACCATCTGCCGCCAACCCGGCAAAGCGCCGAAGCTTCACTGGCCTGTGCCTTGGCGCTGTGCGGGTGGTTGACCGGGCGTACGTTGCATCCACGCAAAGTGTTGTTGCAAGGCGCCGAGCCGGTCAACCTTGAACCCTATAGACAAGCCTTTCATGCACCGCTGCTGTTCAACGCGCCTTACGATGCGCTGATTTTCGAACGCGCGGACATGGAAGCGCCCCTGCCGACGGCCAACGAGGCCATGGCCTTGCTGCATGACCGCTTTGCCGGCGAGTACCTGACGCGCTTTTCCGAAAGCCGCGTGACCCACCAGGCGCGGCAGGTGTTGTGTCGCCTGTTGCCACAGGGCGAGCCCAAGCGCGACACCGTGGCGCAGACGCTGCATTTGTCCCAGCGCACCTTGCAACGGCGTTTGCAGGAAGAGGGCACGAGTTTTCAGGTGCTGCTGGACGATACCCGGCGTGAACTGGCCGAGCAGTACCTGGCGCAACCGACCATGACCTTGCTGGAAATCGCCTACTTGCTGGGGTTCGCCGATCCGAGCAACTTCTTCCGTGCTTTCCGCCGCTGGTTCGATGCCACACCCGGCGAGTACCGGATGCGGCTGATGCAAATATCTGAAGCGGTCAATGACGCCAAAATGCCGGAATACACAGCACAAACACCGTAATGATCTCCAGTCGGCCCAGCAGCATGCCAAACGACAGAATCCACTTGGCGRCATCCGGCAGGGTGGCGAAGTTGCCCGCCGGGCCGATGGTTTCGCCGAGCCCCGGGCCGACACCGGACACGGTGCTGGCCGCGCCGGTCAGGGCGGTCATCCAGTCCACGCCGAGCAGCGACAGCAGCAGCGCAATCACACAGATGGTGATTGCGAAGAAAAACGAAAAGGTCAGGATCGAGCGCACGATTTCTTCGTCGAGGCGGTGACCGTTGTACTTCTGCTTGATCACCGCTCGCGGGTGGATCAGTTGGTTAAGGTTGGCCTTGAGCAGGATATAGGCCACCTGGAAGCGGAAAATCTTGATACCGCCCGCGGTCGAGCCGGAGCAACCGCCGACAAACCCCAGATAGAAGAACAGCATCAGCGAGAAATTGCCCCACAAGCTGTAGTCCCCCAGTGCGAAACCGGTCGTCGTCACCACCGACGTCACGTTCAGCGCCACATGCCGCAGTGCTTCCAGCCAATGCAGCTTGGTGGTCCACCAGTACCAGGTACCGAGCACCAGCCAGGTCACCAGCAGCATGCCGAGCAGGCCTTGAACCTGTTCATCCTTGATCAGCGCCCGGCGGTTACCACGCAACATGGCGACATACAGGGTGAACGGCAGGGCACCGAGAATCATGATGACGATCGCGACCCAATGCACCGCAGGCTCCGGCCACTTGGCCAAAGACTGGTCGGAGGTGGAGAAGCCGCCGGTGGAAATCGCCGACATCGCATGGTTGATCGCATCGAACAGGCTCATCCCGGCCCACCAGAACGCCAGGCTGCCGACAATGGTAATGCCGACGTACGCCGCCACGATCAGGCGCGCCACCATGTGCGAGCGGGGCATGACTTTTTCCGAGCGGTCCGACGATTCGGTTTGGAACAGCCGCATGCCACCGATGCGCAACAGCGGCAGGATCRCCACCGCCATGCCGATAAAGCCGATGCCGCCGAGCCAGTGCAGCAACGAGCGCCACATCAGGATGCCGGGGGACATGGTGTCCAGGCCGCTGAGCACGGTCGAGCCGGTGGCGGTGATGCCGGACATGCTTTCGAAGAAGGAGTCGGTGTAGCTGATGTGCTGGGTCAGCAGGAATGGCAGCGCGGCGAAGATGCACACCACCAGCCAGCTGCTGACGGTCAGCAGGTACATGTCSCGGGGGCGCAGGTGAATGTGCTCGGGGCGCCCCGGAATCACCAGCGCCAATCCGGCGACAAAGGTGATCATGCTGGCCCAGAGGAACGACGGCAGGTCGCTGGTGCGGTCGAAAATGACCAGCGTGGCCATGGGCACGACCATGGAAATCGCCAGCGTGATCAAGAAGATGCCGATAATGAAACCAATGATCCGTAAGGTCGGCAACGCCATGAGGTCCGCTCGGCTGATAGTGGAAAGGGCGCCATTCTACCCGCGAGGCAGGGCATGTAAACCGGCACTGCTGCGGCAGTTACCGCTAGAATAGCCGCACAAATTTTTCAGGAGGTGGCCGATGCAGGCTCTCGACGCTTTGCTCAACCGTGTTTCCGTTCCACGACTGATTGACCCAGCGCCCACTGCCGAGCAGCGCGAAGTGCTGTTCGGCGCCGCCATGCGCGCCCCGGATCACGGTCACTTGCAGCCTTGGCGTTTCCTGACGGTGGAAGGCGCGGCGCGCGAGCAATTGGGCGAGTTGCTGGCCGAAGCGGCGAAGCTTTCGGACAGCGAAGTCAGCGAAGCAGCCATCGACAAGGCACGCAATGGTCCGCTGCGGGCACCGCTGGTGGTAGTGGTGATTGCGCGGTTGCAGGATCACGTCAAGTATCCGAAGTCCGAGCAGTTGCTGGCGGCAGGCTGTGCGGCCCACGGGATTTTGCTGGCAGCGTATGCGCAGGGCATCGGTGCGGTGTGGCGTACCGGTGACCTGGCTTATTCGCCCCATGTGGCCAAGGGGTTGGGCTTGGCGGAGGGGGAAGAGGTGATTGCTTTCCTGTATCTGGGCACACCGCAGAAAGAACCGCGTGTGGCCGAGAAAGTCGACCTGGCCGAATTCGTCAGCGCCTGGCCGGGTAAAGCCTAAAAATCAACATTCTTTTTACATCATCACTACTTTAAGGTTATACGACAGCCCCTGGCACCAACGGCAATTCCAGGCTGGCAATGAACCCGCCCTCCGGGTGATTGGCCAGCACCAGGCTGCCACCATGGCGCTCCGCCGCGCGGCGGGCGATGGCCAGGCCCAGGCCATGTCCGGCCGCGGTCTGCCCCGGTGCCCGATAGAACGGCTCACCGAGCTGGTTCAAATATTCGGCACTGACACCCGGCCCGTGATCGCGCACGGTCACGACGATCCGCTCACCCTGACGCAGCGCCTGCATTTCGATCGGCAGGCCACCCACCGGATTGAAGCGCTGGGCGTTGCGCAGCAAGTTGTCGACGGCCCGTTCGATCATGGTCGGCCAGCCCTTCAGATTCAGTTGCGACTCGGCTTCAAGGTGGACGAGCTGCTCGGGTGAACCGAGTTGTGCATCCTTTTGCAGGGTATTGAGCAAGGCGTTCAGATCCACCTCTTCCGCACCGGCGTTATCGGAGTCGACCCGCGCCAGAACCAGGATTTCGCTGATCAGCGCCTCCAGTCGGTCGCACTCGCGGGTCAGGCGCGGCCAGAGCTGTTCCCGTTCTTGCGGAGTGGCCCGTTCGGCCAGCGCCAGCGCGATGCGCAGGCGGGCGAGGGGCGAACGCAGTTCATGGGATACATCCCGCAGCAGTTGCCGCTGACTGCCAATCAGGCTTTGCAGGCGTGCGCCCATGCGGTTGAAATCGTTGGCAAGGACGCCGAACTCGTCACGACGGTTGGCCAGCTTGACCAGACTGTTCTGTTGATACGTGGTTTGTCCCAGGTCATGCACCGCTCCGCGCAGACGGCTGAGCGGGCGAGTGATGGAAAAGGTCACCAGCAGGCTGAACAGAGTCAGTACCACCAAGGCGATTCCCAGCGCACTCAGCGGCCAGAGCAGGCTTTCACGATGCCAGGCGTCCAGTTCCGGGTGCGGAATGCGGTAGATGAACAGGAAGGTGTCACCGGTTTTTTCGCTGGTGAACTCATCGGTCAGACGCCGCCATGGCAGGCGCCGGTCCTCGTTGTTCTGGCGCGCCTCAAAGGCCGCCGCACGTTTCGGGAAAGTGCCGCGCACCACCGGATCGCCGCTTTCGTTAAGTACCTGAACGTCGATGTGATACTGGCGTTTGCGTTGCTGGAGAATGTCCTGGGCGGCATCTTCGCCCTGACTTTCGTAGGTTTGCGTCCACTGTTCGGCCAGTGTGTTGAGGCCCGGGTGGCGGCTGAGAATCCAGGCGTCCTGGTTGAGCATGTGCCCGAGCAGGATGGAAAGCCCGGCAACCAGAGCGATGGCCAGCCAGAAGCTGGCCAGGATACGCCAGAACAATGAACGCACGGAAAATCCTCAAGCAAGCGCAAAATTCTATGTAGGAGCGAGCTTGCTCGCGATGGACGTCAACGATAACGCGCGGCATCAGGCGGCACGTGTTGTCTATTCGTTTTTCGCGAGCAAGCTCGCTCCTACAGTAAAAGCAGCAGACCCAACGGTGTTGAGCCGTTGGGTCCGGAGTTAGCGCATTATTGCGCTTTTTGCGGTTGTTGCGCTTTCCAGGCTTTGAACTCGGCCCACTCGGCGCGGCGTTCGGCCTGTTTTTTCTGGATCTCGTCGAATTTCTTCTGTTGATCCGGCTTCAGCAAGGCGCGCACGTCCGCTTCGGCTTTCTTGTGGTTAGCGGCCATCTCGTCTTTCATGGCTTTCTGGTCGGCTGGCGAGAGCTTCTCCAGGTACTTCTCGACCAGTTGCTTACGCTCGTGCATCTGCTCGCCCATGATCTTGCGGATCTGCTCGCGCTGTTCGCGGCTCAGGTCCAGTTCACTGTACGGGCCTTTGCCGTGCATGCCGTGCATCTGACCGCCGTGGCGCGAACCGTCCATCGACCCATCCATCGGGCCGGTGCCTTCAGGCATGGCCATGGCAACGGTCGGCAGGGCAGCAGCGAACATCAGAGCGATAAGAGTCTTGCGCATGGTGTATCTCCTTGTCTCGTTCCCGGTACGTTCCGGATGAGTACAGATTACGCAGATCAAGGTCAGCGGCGGTCAGCGGAGGGTAAAGCTTTGGTAAACATGATTTTCGGCCGACCTGACAAACCCGTAGGAGCTGCCGCAGGCTGCGATCTTTTGACCTTGGCTTTGAAGATCAACAGATCGCAGCCTGCGGCAGCTCCTACGGGGATCAGAGGCTGTAGTAGTAGCCGCGGCTGCGCAGGGCGACGATGCGCGGACGACCGTCGGGGTGTGGGCCGATTTTTTTGCGCAGGTTGCTGACGTGCATGTCCAGGCTGCGGTCGTACAGGGTCAGCTTGCGTCCGAGAGCGATCTGCGCCAGTTCCTGTTTGTCCAGGGGCTCGCCGGGTTGCTTGAGCAGGGCTTCCAGCAGGCGGCTTTCGGAAACAGTGAGGGTGAACTCTTGCTCGTCGATGCTGACCACGCCGCGCACCGGGCTGAAACACAGGTCGCCCAGCTCCATCTGGCTGGACACCGCTACCGGATGGCTACGACGCAGGACCGCGCGCAGGCGGGCAGTCAGTTCCCGCGGGTCGCAGGGTTTGGCCAGGTAATCGTCGGCGCCGAGTTCCAGGCCGAGGATACGGTCCAGGGGCTCGCCACGGGCCGAGAGCATCAGCACCGGCAGATCCGGGTGATCGCTGCGCAACTGCTTGAGCAGTTCCAGGCCGCTGCCATCGGGCAACATCACATCCAGCACCACGGCCGCCGGGGCGGTTTCGGCCAGTGCACGGCGTGCGCTCTGGCCATCGTGACAGGCACGTACCTGAAACCCTTCCTGGCTCAGCCAGCTGCTCAGGAGCTCGCACAGCTCCTGGTCATCATCAATAAGTAACAGCTCGCTCATGACTCACTCAATTTAGCCATTGTCGACGTTTTCGACTTGCTCCACTGGCGAAGATACCGCAGAGCAGAGCCAATAGCGCTACCCCGGCGCCAATGACAAACCATTGTTGCTGGTCGGTCAGCAGGCGCGGCAGTGGACTGCTGGCCTGGGCTTCCTTGAGTTGCAG
>NZ_JBFUIC010000079.1:0-21174 GCF_056402075.1 Pseudomonas sp. P4_C3 | reverse complement strand
GTAAGAGTGATGGCGGAAAGGTTCGCGTTTGTGCACGTTAGACAAATGCACTTCGATGAATGGGATGCTCACCGCCAGCAGCGCGTCACGTAATGCGACACTTGTATGTGTAAAAGCTGCTGGGTTGATCAGAATGAAGTCCACGCCTTCACTGCGGGCAGCGTGAATGCGGTCGATCAATTCGTACTCGGCATTGCTTTGCAGGTGCAGCAGATGGTGACCGGCTTCGCGGGCACGGCGTTCCAGGTCCTGGTTGATCTGCGCCAGCGTCGTGGCGCCGTAGGTGCCCGGTTCACGAGTGCCGAGCAAGTTCAGGTTGGGTCCGTGCAGAACGAGTAACGTCGCCATCGGCGGTTCCTATGTTATCTGTGAGCAATTGTCAGAACCCGGCGACTATGCCGCAAAGCCTTTGTGACTGTCCAGTTCTCTGCAATAGCCAGCACGATGACCGATGTTTGCGCGAAATATATGACTGCTTGATTAAATGTGGTCATTCGCCCTGGCAACACGTTCGGCGAAGTCCCTGGCGTTGATCTCGCCGATCACCCGTACATCGGCGCGTTCGACACCATCCTTGCCAAAAAACATCAGCGCCGGAGGACCGAACAACTGGTAACGGTCGAGGAGGGTGCGTTGCTCGGCGTTGCTGGCGGTGATGTCGAAGCGGATCAGCCGGTAACCCTTGAGGCGTTCGATGACGACAGGGTCGTCCAGCACCTCATGTTCGATGACTTTGCAGCTGATGCACCAGTCGGCGTACCAGTCGAGCAGCAGCGGTGTGCCGGATGACCGGGCCTCGGCGAGCACGCGGTCCAGATCGGCGGAAGTGCTGACGGTTTGCCAGACACTGGTGCCTTGTACAGGCTGGTTGCCCTCGACGACGTGCGGTTGGCCAATCGGATTGAAGGGATCGGTCTGGCCGCTGAACGCGCCGTACCAGCAGGCCAGGGCGTAAAACACCAGGAACATTCCGAGCAACTGCCCGAGACGCTTGCGCGGCGGCTTGTAGACGAACTCCAGCGCGCCCATGAACAAGCCGACGCCACCGGCCAGAAGCCCGATCAACAGCAAACTGACCTGGCCGGGCAAGACCCGGCTGAGCAGGCCGATCGCCAGTCCCAGCAACAACACGCCAATCGCGTTTTTCACGTAGACCAGCCACGGACCGCTTTTCGGCAGCCAGGCTGCGCCACCGGTGGCCACCAGCAACAGCGGTGCGCCCATGCCGAGGCCGAGCATGAACAGTTTCAAGCCGCCGCCCAGCGCATCGCCACTGGCGCTGATGTACAACAGCGCGCCGGCCAATGGCGCCGAAACACAGGGTGAAACCAGCAAGCTGGAGACCACGCCCAACACCGCAGCGCCCCACAGTGAGCCGCCTTTGGCGCGACCGGCGATGCGGTCCAGGCGACTGCTGATGGCGTGCGGCAATTTGAGTTCGAAGACGCCGAACATCGCCAACGCGAACAGCGCAAAAAACATCGCGAAAGGCACCAGTACCCAGGCCGATTGCAGCCGCGCCTGCAGATTGAGCTGGGCGCCGAATAGCCCCATCAGCGCACCGAGCAGGGCAAAGCAGGCGGCCATCGGCAGCACATAAGCCAGTGACAGATTGAAACCGCGCCAGCCACCGACCTGGCCGCGCAGCACCACGCCGGACAGGATCGGCAGCATGGGCAGCACGCATGGCGTGAACGTCAGGCCCAGGCCCGCGAGGAAAAACAGCGCCAGTTCACGCCAGCTCCATGGAGAAGCCGTCGCCGGAGCGCCGCTGCCGTCGATGCTCAAACGCTCGGTTTCCGGTGGATAGCACAAACCTTTGTCGGCGCAACCCTGATAGGTCACGGCCAGAGTGAAGGCGCGCTGATCGGTGCGTGGTAACTCGACGTCGAGAATGCCGTGGTAGACCTCGACGTCGCCGAAGTATTCATCGTGTTTTTTCTGGCCGTCGGGCAGTTTCGCCGCGCCGAGGAAAACTTCGGCCGGATCGGCGCGAAACTGAAAACGGTGACGGTAGAGGTAATAACCTTCGGTAGCGACAAAGCGCAGCTTGATCGATTGCGGCGTGCTTTCTACCAGGCTCAGCTGGAAGGCTTCGCGCACCGGCAGGAAGTCGGCGCTGTTGTTGATCGAGCCCAGGCTTGAGCTGGGTCGGTTCTCCAGCAAACCAGTGGCGCTTGCCGGCAGGGCGAACACTAAAAACAGCAGGCAAAGCAAACGGTGCATGACGATCTCGCGTATCGGAATTGGGGGGATGATAGCGGACAGTCGTTCGGTGTGCAGAGCCAAGGATGTGTGGTGAGTGAACTGACGTCATCGCGAGCAAGCTCGCTCCCACAATGACCGCGCACGACCCTGTGGGAGCGAGCTTGCTCCGGGCGGCGTTCCGACGATGGCGGTCTGTCAGACGCGAAAAGCCTGAACGGCTGTATACAATCGACCACCCAGCACCAGAAGATTTTCTCCCTGCTCACGCCCTTCGCCGATACGCAGCAGGTTATCCCCACCCAACTGGTGAATCCTCTCACTGTGGCCACGGATCTCGCTGACAGCGCCGCTTTGCTGGGCTGTGACATCGGCGATGCGGACCGCCGTGTCGGAAATGGTCTGGATCGCCCCGACGATTTTATCCAGCGCACCATCGGCGGCCTGGGCCTGGTTGGCCGTGGCCTCGGCGTGTTCGACCTGGGCGCGCATGCCTTCCACCGATTGCCGTGCGGCGGTTTGCAGCCCTGCGATCAGCGTCTGGATTTGCGCCGTGGCCCCGGCGGTACGTTGCGCCAGTGAGCGCACCTCTTCCGCCACCACGGCAAAGCCTCGGCCCATTTCCCCGGCCCGGGCCGCCTCGATGGCGGCGTTCAAGGCCAGCAGGTTGGTCTGGTCGGCAATCGAGCGGATCACCGTCAACACGCCGCCGATGGTGGCCGACTCTTCGGCCAGGTGTTCGATCATTTGTGCATTGCCTTGCACTTCATCCACCAGCGCATGCAGGCCGGTGAGGCTCAGGCCGATGACTTTCTGTCCATGCTCCACGGCGAGGCCGGCGTGGCGGCTGGCATCGGCGGCCTGGCTGGCATCGCCGGCGACTTGTTGGATGGTCGCTTCCAGCTCACTGAGGGAATCGCGGATCAGTGCCGTGTCGCCGGCCTGATGCTCGGCACCGCTGTGCAAGTCGTTGCTCAGGTCAGCCAGGGTGCGACTGCTGCCGGCCACCTGTTCGGCGTTGCGGCGAATGGTCCCCACCAAGTCCACCAGATAGGCGCGCAAGCGGTTGAGCGACGCTTCAATGTCATGCAGTTCGCGGTTGGTGTTACCCAGTTGAATGTCGTGGCTGAAGTCGCCTTCGGCCCAGGTCGAGAGGGCCGGGGCGAGGTTCGTCAGGGTCCGTGCCAGTTTGCGCTGCAGGGTGTCTATCAGCAGTGCGATCAACAGAATCAAACCGATCATCACACCTTGCATCAGCCGCACTTCACCCTGGATCTGCCCATGCTGGGCGCGCACCACCGGTTCCAGCCCGGCAATGGCCTGTTGCACGTCGGCGATTTTCACGTGAGTCGCGGCGCTGAGGTCGGCGCGTTTCTGGATTTGATCGCGAGTGCGCGTGAGCTCGGCCGGATAGCGGGTGAGCAGGCTGTTGAGTTCGCGCTTGAGGCCGACACCAGCATCTTCGGCGACGGTTTTTTCCTTGTTCTCAAGGCCCATCATCGAGGCGAAATCGTCGGTGTTCGACTCGTTGCTGGTGGTCACGCCCAGCAAGGGCAGGGCATCCAGTTTTTCGGCCTGGGTGCGGATGTTGGCCACTTCGCGTTCGACGTCGGCAGCCAGTCCGCTGCGGCCGCTGCTGACCAGTTTGTCCCGGGCCAGGGACAATTTGCCCAGGTGCTGCGATGCGGTGAGCAGCGGCGTCAGGTAGGCCGCATTGCCACTGGCGTACTGGCTGAGCTGATCGAGACTGGCACCCAGTTCCCGCTCGGCCTGTAGCAGCAAGGCCTGCGGATCGCCTGCCAGTTTGCCGGCGGCCAGCAGGTCGGTTTTGCTGAATTCTTCAAGGGTCGACAGGCTGGGGCGCAGCGTCTCGGCCAAGGCCGGTGGCAATTCGCCGAGTTCTTTCTTCATGCTGTCGATGCCTTGGGAGGCACTGCTCAGGCGCAGTGCATCGCCGCTGCCCAAGTAATCCTCGACGCTGCGGGCCACTTCATTCTGAAACTGCTGCGACAGGCCCAGGTAGCGCTCCATTAATAGATACGGACGCTCAAGGGCCTTCTGCGACCACCACAGCGTAGCGCCGAGGGCCACGCACACGGCCACCAGAAGGAGGGTATTGAGATTGGTCAGCAGCTTCAGGCGCATTACGGACTACCAACGGCAGAAATGGTAAGTGCCTGAAGTTATTGCGTTTCTGTTACAGGGTTATGACTGTATCGGTCGACTCCGATAAAAAAGTGGCACTTTGCTTTGATGTGCGAGCGGCCTGTATTCGATTGCGTCCGTCATGTTTGGCGCGATACAGCGCATCATCTGCCTGACTGGCCATCATCAGGCTGTCGGAGCTTTCGCATGACTCCACCAACCCGGCGCTGAAGGTGCACCACAGATCCTGGGGTTGCGCGGGGTAGTGAATCTCGGCAAAACGCTGTCGGATTTCATCGAGCACGTTGTAGGCCGCTTCGATATCGGTGTCCGGCATGACAATGGCGAACTCTTCACCACCGTAGCGGCCAATGAAGTCGGTTTTGCGCAGGCGTTGCTTGAGAAACAGCGCCAGGCTCTTGATCACCCGGTCACCCATGGGGTGACCGTGGCTGTCGTTGACCCGTTTGAAATGGTCGATGTCGAGCATGGCAAAGCTCAGCGGCTTGCTTTCGCGGCGGGCGCGGAACGAGCAGTCTTCGAGCAATTGCAGGATATGCGTGTGGTTGTACAGGCCGGTGAGACTGTCGCGGACCATTCGTGCCTTGAGGTTGCGTGCCCGTGCCGCGCGGTTACGCACGGTGGTGATCAGGTGCCGGGGCTTGATCGGTTTGGTCAGGAAGTCATCGCCGCCTTCGCTCATGGCGTCGAGCTGTTTGTCCAGGTCGTCTTCGGCCGACAGGTAAATGATCGGCACGCTGACGTAACGGTCGTTATGGCGGATCACCTTGGCCAGTTCCGTGCCGGTGCAGGCCGGCATGTACATGTCTAGGATGATCAGGTCCGGCTGGAAATCCGCCAGTTCGGCCATGGCCTGGATCGGCTCGATCAACGTCCGGGTGACGATCCCTGCGCTGTTGAGCAGGCGCTCGGTGTGCAGGGCCTGGGCGCGGGAGTCGTCGATGATCAGCACTTTATAAGGTTCGTACTGGGCAACGCAGGTCAGGACTTCGATCTTCTCCAGCAGGCTCGACGCTTCGAGGGTACCGGTGAGGAACTCCTGGCCGCCGGCACGCACGGCGGCGAGGCGGGTCGGGGTGTCGGTTTCGTGCAGGCTGAAGAACAGCAGCGGCAAGCGATGGTCCAGGCCTTCCTGGGCTTCGGCGGCCAGTTTCAGGCCGACGCCGGGGCCGCTGAAATCCACGTCCATGACAATCGCCGCCGGCAAGCGCTCGACCATCGATGAGCGAAACGCGTCTACGCTGTCCAGGGACTGGGCACTGAGCCCGAAGAATTCCAGTTGTTTGGCCAGGCGCTCGGCACGGCCGTGATCCTGCAGCATCACATAGACGGGCTTGCGCAGCGGTGGCAGGAAGGTCTGATCGAGTTGGTCGCCATGGCGCAGGCCGGTACGTGACAGGCGCTGCATCAAGCGATTGAGGTCGGTGATCAGGCCGCTGCTCAGGCGTCCGCGATTGGCGTCGACCGCCTCCAGGGACTGACCGATGTGACGTGCCAATTGCGTGTGTTCCGGTTGTTCGAAACGCTCGGCGAAACGCAGCAGACGCAGATTGGCCTCGCTCAGTTCCGACAGGTCGGCGGTGGACCACTCACTGCGTTGCAGGCGCTGCCATATCTCAAGAATCTGACGAGCCTGATGAATTACCCGCTGGGCAAAGTGGTGCTTGAGGCGCTCGCGGCTGGGGTCTTCTGGCTCGGTCATATCCTGACTACTAGTTAGGGTGCACGCTGAGGTCGACTGGTGGCTCTATGCTAGCACCACTTTTCCATTACATGAGTGCTGTACGTCAATAATCTGCAATGTCGCTTCATTCAATTTGTGATCGATCGGTCTGATTCTGGGCTGTTTAGTCGCCGTGTGCGGAGGCGAAGTGCCGTGAATCAGGGCGCTTGACGGGCGTAGGGCGGCAATTGGCGGGTGACAGACCATTGGTCATTTACGGCGGTCTGAGCGGTGCGGATCGGCCAGTTTTTATTGGCCTCAGGGGGCAGGGATTCCCTTGGGGCGTGTCATCCAAACCATTAGGAGGATTTCGACGGCAACACAGTCATCTGGTGGGCAGGAACTCTTTTCATCCGCAAGACCGGTAATTTTCCGCATCGGTGCGATGGCGGGTGCCGGGCCAAGGCACGTTGTTGTATGGTTGTGGTCGAACCGTTGACCTCAAGAGCTTGAAAGGATATCGCCATGCTGGACTGGAAGAACCGCACAGGCAGTGCGCCTGAACGTGCCGCTGAACCGAAGTCGGAGACCCGCAGTTATCTGGGCGGTCTGTTGTTCAGCCGGGCGCTGGCCACTTTGCTGGGCATCTACCTGTTGGTGGCGAGTGTCCTGGGCTGGTACTGGAGCCAGGAGCCGGCGCTGTTCCCGGTCCAGCAGACCGCCCAACTGGCGGCCGAGAAAGAAGGCAAGCAGATGGTCGTTGGCTACACCACAGTGGAAACCCTGAAGACCGTCGCCGGCACCTTGCTGACCAAGCCGGGCGGCTATATTTCCAACGACCGATTTCCGCCAGGCCTGTGGATGGACAACATGCCGAGCTGGGAATACGGTGTGCTGGTGCAGGTCCGCGACCTGAGCCGGGCAATGCGTAAAGACTTCGCCCGTTCGCAGTCGCAGTCCGCCGAAGACGCCGACCTGGCCAAGGCCGAGCCGCGTTTCAACTTCGACAACAAGAGCTGGGTGCTGCCATCCAGCGAGTCCGAATATCAGGAAGGCATCAATTCTCTGAGTCGCTATCAGGCGCGCCTGTCCGATCCGAACCAGAAGAGCGCGCTGTTCTATGCCCGCGCCGATAACCTGAACAACTGGCTGGGTGATGTCGGCACCCGTCTGGGTTCGCTGTCGCAACGGCTGTCGGCCAGTGTGGGCCGAGTCAAGCTCAACACCGCGTTGAAAACCGAGGTGGTAGCACCGGGCGTGGCGCCGCAGGTCGACGAAGAAATCGTTGAAACCCCATGGTTGCAAATCGACAACGTGTTCTACGAAGCCCGCGGCCAGGCCTGGGCGTTGTCGCATTTGCTGCGCGCCATTGAAGTCGACTTCGCCGACGTACTGGCAAAGAAGAACGCCACGGTCAGCGTGCGCCAGATCATTCGTGAACTGGAGGCGTCGCAGGAGCCGGTATGGAGCCCGATGATCCTCAACGGCAGTGGCTTCGGCGTACTGGCCAACCACTCGCTGGTCATGGCCAACTACATTTCCCGGGCCAACGCCGCGGTGATCGATTTGCGTCAATTGCTCAATCAGGGCTGAGTCATGGTCGATAACACCAGGGAAGCCGCGCACCGCGCGGCGTCCGATGCCGAACAGATCGCCTGGGTCGACGAGCAGGACAACCTGCTCGGCGCCCTGGTCCGTTCCGACTTGCGCGAGCGCGGGCTGATCGGGCGTGGCACCTACATCATGTTGTTCAATTCCGCTGGCGAGCTGTGCGTGCACCGGCGCACCCTGAGCAAGGCGATCTATCCCGGTTTCTGGGACGTGGCGGCGGGCGGCATGGTGCTCGCCAGTGAAACCTACGCCGAGTCGGCGGCCCGGGAGCTGGAGGAAGAGCTGGGAGTGAGTGGCGTGGAACTGACCGCTCATGACCATTTTTTCTTCGAGGACACCGGCAATCGCCTGTGGTGTTCGGCGTTCTCGGCGGTATGGGACGGCCCGTTGATCCTGCAACCGGAAGAGGTGCTGGAAGCGCGCTTTATCCCCATTGATCAGGTCATGCTGGAAATCGGGCAAAAGCCTTATTGCCCGGACTCTCTGGCCGCGTTGAAGCGCTATTTGCGCTCACACCGGATCGACGTCGCAAAACAGCTATAAATTGGCGCCGATTGGCTCTTAGCAATCGGCGTTTTTGCCGTTACACTGCGCGACTTTTCAAACTGAACCGGTATTGCTTCACCTGTAGGAGCGAGCTTGCTCGCGATGGACGTCAACGATAACGCGCGGTATCAGACAGCACGTGTTGTCCGTGGGTTTTTCGCGAGCAAGCTCGCTCCTACAAGGGTGGTACCGTTTCAGTAGCGCTGCCCCTGCCTGAGTGGGGCTTCGCGGTCGATAGCCTTCCCGAGTGCTGCGACCAGTCTTTGTCCTCCGAAGAGGATTGCCGGTGGCCAAAAAAGCCGCATCCTTCGCCGCCCTGGGCGGCCTGGTATTTTCCACCGACGCAGGTCGTCATTGCCCGGAATGCAGTAAACCGGTGGACGCCTGCATCTGCAAACAGACCGTTATCCCGGCCGGTGACGGCATTGCACGCGTGCGTCGCGAAAGCAAGGGCCGTGGCGGCAAGACGGTGACCACCATCACCGGCGTGCCATTGGCTGAAGACGCGCTCAAGGAACTGGCCACGACGTTGAAGAAACGTTGCGGTACCGGTGGCGCGTTGAAAGACGGTGTCATCGAAATCCAGGGCGATCATGTCGAGCTACTCTTGGCAGAACTGATCAAGCTCGGTTTCAAGGCGAAGAAGTCCGGCGGCTAGCAGCCTCTGTGAAAGCCACCCACGGCTTGATCCAGTCCCGTTCATTCTGGTCTGGCGTCGTCTCCATGGTTTTCACAGAGCCTGTTCATGACTGGTTTCTAAACTCACTGCGGTCAGCGAGGTCTACCCCCTCGTTGACGAACCGTCATTTTCATACTTTAGACTGCGCCGGCCTGAACCCAGGCGACGCTCTATGACTTCTTTATAGGGGACTTCGATGTCCGTACGACGCACACGCAAAGACGATGGCAGCCAATGGACAGTTGCGGACAGCCGCAGTGTTTACGGGATTCGCCATTGGGGGGCCGGGTATTTCGCGATCAATGACGCCGGTCGCGTCGAAGTTCGTCCGAACGGCCCGACCAGTTCGCCTATCGACCTGTTCGAGCAAGTCGACCAACTGCGCAAAAGCGGTTTGTCCTTGCCATTGCTGGTGCGTTTCCCCGACATCCTGCAAGACCGCGTGCGTCAGCTGACCGGTGCGTTCGACGCCAACATCGAGCGCCTGGAATATCAGAGCAAGTACACCGCGCTGTACCCGATCAAGGTTAACCAGCAGGAAGCGGTGATCGAAAACATCATTGCTACCCAGAACGTTTCCATCGGTCTGGAAGCCGGCTCCAAGCCGGAACTGCTGGCGGTACTGGCATTGGCGCCGAAGGGCGGCACCATCGTCTGCAACGGTTACAAGGACCGCGAGTTCATCCGTCTGGCGCTGATGGGCCAGAAGCTCGGCCACAACGTGTTCATCGTGATCGAGAAAGAATCCGAAGTCGGTCTGGTGATCGAAGAAGCGGCGGCGCTCAAGGTCAAGCCGCAGGTCGGCTTGCGCGTGCGTCTGTCGTCCCTGGCGTCGAGCAAGTGGGCAGACACCGGTGGTGAAAAATCCAAGTTCGGCCTGTCGGCGGCGCAACTGCTGTCGGTGGTCGAGCGTTTCCGCGCTGCCGGTCTGGATCAGGGCATTCGCCTGTTGCACTTCCACATGGGCTCGCAGATCGCCAACCTGGCGGACTACCAGCACGGCTTCAAGGAAGCGATCCGTTATTACGGCGAGTTGCGCAACCTTGGCCTGCCGGTGGATCACATCGACGTCGGCGGCGGTTTGGGCGTGGACTACGACGGTACTCACTCGCGTAACGCCAGTTCGATCAACTACGACATGGACGATTACGCCGGTGTCGTGGTCGGGATGCTCAAGGAGTTCTGCGACGCGCAGAGCCTGCCGCACCCGAACATCTTCTCCGAAAGCGGCCGCTCCCTGACCGCTCACCACGCCATGCTGGTGGTGCAGGTGACCGACGTCGAGAAACACAACGACGACGTGCCGAAGATCGATAACAAGGAAGAGCTGCCGGAAACCGTGCAGTGGCTGGTTGACCTGCTCGGCCCGACCGACATCGAAATGGTCACCGAGACTTACTGGCGCGCCACGCACTACATGAGCGACGTGGCCACTCAATACGCCGATGGCAAG
This sequence comes from Pseudomonas sp. P4_C3, assembly GCF_056402075.1. Lineage (NCBI taxonomy): Bacteria > Pseudomonadati > Pseudomonadota > Gammaproteobacteria > Pseudomonadales > Pseudomonadaceae > Pseudomonas > Pseudomonas sp. P4_C3. The sequence continues at coordinate 10,851 of NZ_JBFUIC010000079.1, read as the reverse complement.
CTGACCCTGGCGCAAAAAGCCCTGGCCGAGCAATGCTACTTCGCCGTTTGCCGCCGCCTGCACAACTCGTTGAAAGCCCGTCAGCGTTCTCACCGTCAGGTGCTCGACGAGCTCAACGACAAGCTGGCTGACAAGTACATCTGCAACTTCTCGGTATTCCAGAGCCTGCCGGACACCTGGGCCATCGGCCAGGTCCTGCCGATCMTSCCGCTGCAYCGACTCGACGAAGAGCCGCTGCGCCGTGCCGTGCTGCAAGACCTGACCTGCGACTCCGACGGCAAGATCAAGCAGTACGTCGACGAGCAGAGCATCGAGACCAGCTTGCCGGTGCACGGTCTGAATGAAGGTGAAGACTATCTGCTGGGGATCTTCCTGGTGGGCGCCTACCAGGAAATTCTTGGCGACATGCACAACCTGTTCGGTGACACCGACTCGGTGAACATCTATCAGAACGCCGACGGTAGCGTGTACCACGCCGGTATCGAAACCCACGACACCATCGAAGACATGCTGCGTTACGTGCATTTGTCGCCGGAGGAGCTGATGACTCACTACCGCGACAAGTGTGCCAGTGCCCGCATCAGCGCCACCGAGCGCACGCAGTTCCTCGATGCCTTGCGTCTGGGGCTGACCCGTTCGTCTTACCTGTCTTCCTGAGGTAAGCGCCATGCTCATCAGGTTGTCTGAAAATTTTCCGTTTACCGCGGAAATTTCAGATGACCTGGTGCGGCAATTCTCCTATTCCAGGCGAAATTTTCCGCGTCCTCGACCACCCAAAGCATTTGGTCTCCTTTTCGCGTAGGTTATTTCCTAATTTGTATTTCGGCACTCTACTCGGCCATGTCTCTCAGCGAGAATCCCCGACCGCCCCTCCTGTAGAGAAACGCCGATGTTCAATCCAGTCAGCGAACCGTCATTTCGTCTGGATGTAGCAGGTCTGCCCGACTCCTTTGAGGTCCTGGCCTTTACCGGTAAAGAGGCCATCAGCGAGCCGTTCGTGTTCGACCTGGAACTGCTGATCGATGACCCGGTGCTTGACCTTGCCAGTTTGCTGTACCGCCCGGCCTCGTTGCATTTCGGACCAGCTGGAAGCCACGTGCATGGACAATTGCATGAACTCGTCCAGCGTGATCATGCCTCGGGACCCCGGCTCTGCCAGGTGCGTCTGGGGCCAAAACTGGCATGCCTGGCCCAGCGCTTCAGCCAACGAATTTTCAGCGCCCTTTCAGTGCCGCAAATACTCGACAGGGTGCTCAAGGAGCACGGCATTACCGGCAAAGATCGACGCTTGGCGCTGAGCGGCGAATACCCGCCCCGGGATTTCTGCACGCAATATCGAGAGTCGGATCTGCAGTTTCTGCAGCGACTGTGCGCCCAGGAACGGCTTCACTACCGCTTCGAACACCGGGCTCGCGGGCACTGTGTGGTGTTTGGGGATGATCATCAGCATTTTCCAACCGGCGAACCTGCGGTATTGCGCAGCGAGGGCGATCGGCCGGCGGTGCGGCAGTTCGAGCGTCAGCACTGCGGTGGGACAGCGGCGCAGAGTGCCGAATGCCGGACAGACCTGGTGACCCTGCGCAGCGGTCGGCTGATGCCGCTGTCCGGTCATCCGGTTGCCGAATGCAATCGCCTCTGGTTGCTAACCCACGTTGAGCATTGGGGCAGTCAGGATACGGCGACGCCTTACCACAATCAGGCCCGTGCCCTGCAGTGGCCGACACCCTTCGCGCCGCCCTGTGTGACGGTCAAACCACAAATGCATAGCCTGCAACGGGCGTGGGTCGTCGAGGTCGATGAACCAAGCCCCGACCCGGCAAGGCAGGTACCGGTGCAGTTCGACTGGCTTTATCAGGGCGAAGGGGCTGCGCCCAGCCATTGCTGGTTACCCCTGGCCAGGCAACTGCAGGCATCGACGTTCTTGCCATTGCGGGAAGGGACTGAACTGGTCGTGGGTTTTGTCGAAGGCGATCCCGATCAACCGCAGATAACCGGGCTGCTGCATGCGCCGGCAACGGTCGAAGTGACGGACGCTGACACCCCCCAGCCCGGCTGCACCCATGATGAGGGCCTGGAGCAATGGTTGCGGTCGGGGGAGCCATTGCTGGTGTTGTGCCTGCTGCCCGGCGGTGGCAGTTTCAACCATTGCGCACAGGCGTTGTGCACCTGTCGTCTGGCGACGCAGCTTGGCCAGAGCTCTGGAGCATGATCGCCACACGCACGCCCGAGGCACCCCCGCAGTGGCTGTTGCTGGATGTGCCGGGCACGCCGCAGGCGGGTGCCACACTTCGGCAGATGTTTGCGCAAGCCCGGTGGTCAGGGTTGTTCGAAGGCACGGAGTGGCATGCGCTGCATGAGCAGGGACCGGTCCTGGTCGATCTGCGCACCTGCCCGGCACTGGCCGATTTATGCATCGTCGACGGACAACGCTGGCCCGGATTGCTGATGGTCAGCGAGGCCAGCGCTGCGTCGTTGCTGGCGCATTTGCGGCGCATGCTCACGGTCACGCTTGGCCTGCACCGGGCCCTTTTGAGCTACTACAACCCGATCACGGCAAGCTATTTCTTCGATGCCAGCGATGCCGTTGAACTGAGTCGCTGGCTCGGGCCCATCAACCAGTTGCGCTGGTTCGGTGGCAGCTGGGCCGACCACGCGATGGGATGTGAGGGCTGGCAGCGCTTGTCCAACCCGAGGCTGGCGGTCAGCCCGTTGGCAGTCGAGGAGAACCTCAGCGCCGGGCAACAGGAAAAACTGCAAACCTGCCTGCTCGAGCAGCAGGCCTGGCGCTGGAGCCAATCCACCGGTGCCGATTTCTCCCGCCTGTGGGCCCATGTGCAAGAAGGGGTGGCGCTGGGTTTCAGCGAGCGCCCGGTGCTTGATGGCTGGATATGGCTGCGCTTGCAGTATCCCGACGCCGTGCCCGTGCAGCCGTTGCCGGGGCGGACTCAACAGGAACGCCTCGATAGCCTGCGTCACTTGTGGCAGAACGATCCACCCGGGTCATGAGGTCGCCCCGTTCAGTGAGTGCTGCCAGCGAACCAGCCATCGTGACGGCGCAGGCGCCAGGCAATCACGCCAAGGGTCAGACTGCGCAGGAGCATGAACAACAAAAAGGTTATCCACAGGCCATGGTTGCCCCCGCCTTGCAGTGCCCAGCCGATAGGCAGCACCAGCGCCACGGTCAGCAGCATGCCGTTGCGCATTTCCCTGGCGCGGGTGGCGCCGATGAACAGACCGTCGAGCAGGTAACTCCAGACGGCAATCAGCGGCAGCACGGCGAGGTAGGGCAGGTAGATGAATGCGGTGTCGCGTACGCTCTGAATGTTGGTCTGCATTTCGATGAATAGATGCCCGGCGAACAGAAACAGCGCGGCGAACCCCAGGCTCGCCAGCAACGACCAGCCACCAGCAACCACCAATGAACGGCGCAGGGCATCGCGGTCGCGGGCGCCAAGCGCATGTCCGCACAGGGCTTCGACGGCGTGGGCCAGGCCATCGAGGGCGTGGGCGGTCAGCAGCAGGCCATTGAGCAAAAGAGCGTTGGCGGCGACCGTGGCGTCGCCCAGCCGCGTGCCTTGCACCGTGATCAGGAAGAACACCGATTGCAGCGCCAGGCTGCGGATGAAGATGTCACGGTTGACCGCCAGCAATGGCCGCCAACTCTGCCACAGCGCCAATGCCGCCCAAACGATAGGCCCGGGGTAGGCGCGCAGGGCTTTGCGAGTCATCAGCAAACCGATCAGTGCACCGGTCCATTCGGCAATCACCGARGCCCTGGCCGCACCGACCACGCCCCATTCCAGGCCGAGGACGAACCACAGGTTCAGGGCAATGTTGACCAGGTTGGTGGTCAGCAAAATCGCCAGCGGCGCCCGGGCATTCTGGGTGCCGAGAAACCAGCCGACCAGTGCATAACTGGCGAGCGCCGCCGGCAGGCCGAACAGGCGGGTGTGGAAGAACTCGCGGGTCAGTTGATCGAGCTCAGCCGACGGTTGCATGAAGTGCAATGCGATCGCGCTCAATGGCACGCCCACCGCACCCAACACCACGGCCAGGCCGATGGCGAGCAGCAGGCCTTGCAACAGAATCTGCCGCAAGGCCGCGCCATCCCCGCGCCCTGCCGCCTGGGCGGCGAACCCGGTGGAGCCCATGCGCAGAAAGCCCATGGCCCAGGCGAGGAAGGTGTACAGGCTGGCCCCGACCGCGACGGCGCCAAGTTGATGGGCATGGGGCAGGTGGCCGATGACGGTGCTGTCGACCAGTGCCACCAGCGGTACGGAAATGTTCGAAAGAATCATCGGCGCGGCGAGTGCCCAGACCCGGCGATGGGTAGGGCGGTCGCGCCAGTCGGCGGTCAGGTTGGACATGCAGGCTCCTTGGGGGAGCGGGCATTGTAGCGGTGAAAACGGGTTGGCTAAGTGAGCTCAATCCATAAAACACCAGAGATCCAATGTGGGAGCGAGCTTGCTCGCGATAGCGGTCTTTCAGTTGAATCAATTTTTGATGTGCCGCCGCCATCGCGAGCAAGCTCGCTCCCACAGGTGTTCAGTGGTGTCAGTGGTGTCAGTGGATGATCCAGCTGAGCAACCAAAGCCCCAGCACCAACCAGATAATCCCCATGATGAACGACGCATTGAGAAAGGCGCGGATCGCCGACCACAGCAGTAGCAGCCCGAGGATCAGGGTCACGATGCTGACGACCGAGGTATCCATGCCCAGCGCTTGGGACAAGCCTTCGACAAAGTTGCTGCTGGCGTTGCTCAACAGATTGAACAGCCCACTGAGGCCATCAACGATGAAGCGGATGATCGAGCCGAGTACCTGGCCGAGCCATTCGGAAAAACCTTCTACCTGCATGGAGTGAACGTCCTGATTAAAGAGAATTGAGTCTTGGGCTGTCGATCATGCTGCCGAGTTCCCACAAGCATAGAGGGTTGCACAGATGAGCATGTATCTTCTGCCCCTTGCCTTCACCTGTGATCCCCCCGAAGCTATACGCCTTCAGGAGAGCCCGATGAACCTTGTTGAACTGACCGAACGCCTGCACGCCATCCGTGACCGCAATGACTGGCGGCAATTTCACAGCCCGAAGAACCTGGCCATGGCCGCGAGCGTGGAAATGTCCGAGCTGGTGGAAATTTTCCAGTGGCTGACCGAAGACCAGTCACGCCAGTTGCCGGCGGACAAACTCGCCCACGCCGGGCAGGAAGTCGGTGACATTGTGCTTTATCTGTTGCTGTTGTGCAGTGAGCTGGGCCTGGACATGGATGCCGTGGTGCGCAGCAAACTGGCGGACAGCGAACGGAGGTTCAACTGATGAGCGACCGTCATTTCGATCAACTGGCGACCCGTTTCGCCGAAAAAATCTACGGCGGTGCCAAAGGTGCGATCCGTCTGGCGGTGTTGCAGGCCGATCTGGCCGAAACCTTGCCCGACCGGCCGCTGCGCGTTCTGGACATCGGCGCCGGCCTTGGCCATATGTCGTTGTGGCTGGCCGAGCGCGGCCATCAGGTGACCCTCGCCGAGCCTGCCGAACCGATGCTCGAAGGCGCCCGCCAGCGTTTTGCCGAAGCCGGGCAGAGCGCCACATTCATTCAGGCACCCTGGCAGGAACTGCTCGGGCAGCTCACCGAACCTTACGATCTGGTGCTGTGCCATGCGGTGCTGGAATGGCTGGCCGAGCCCCACGCCATCCTGCCGGTGCTGCATCAACTGACCAAGGCGGATGGCTGGCTGTCCCTGGCGTTCTACAACCGCGATGCGCTGATTTATCGCAACTTGCTCAAAGGCCATTTCCGCAAGATGCGCAAGAACGACATGGCCGGTGAAAAGCAGAGCCTGACCCCGCAGCAGCCCCTTGATCCGCGCGAGCTGGCGGCGCAACTTGAAGGCCTGTGGAAGGTCGAAATACAGAGTGGCGTGCGAGTTTTTCACGATTACATGCCGGTGGAATTCCAGGCCCGTGCCGAACTGGTGGACCTGCTCGAAATGGAACTGGCCCATCGCCGTCATCCAAGCTTTGCCGGGCTTGGGCGTTACTTGCACTGGATCTGTCGGCCTGTCTGATCGGAGCACGAAATGAAAAATCATTCAGGTGTACTGGTGTTCTGCCTGGGGCTGGCTGCCTGTCAGGGCAGCAACCCATATGTAGCTACCTCAAACCCTTTGCCACCGGCGCCGCCCCAGGCTGCCAATACGTTCGATCGCAGCGCCTACCCGGCAGCGCCGCGTGACTATGGGCGTTATCGCAGTTGGGCCTGGCTCAACGGCCATCTGCCACCGGGCACCGCCTGGGCCGACTCGGCGCAGGTCGCCGAAGCGGTCAGCAATGCGCTGGATCAACGCGGCTTGCGCCCGTTGCACGACAATCGCCCGGCCGACCTGTTTGTCAGCGCCAACATGCGCCTGGAAACCCGCCTGCGTCAGGTTCAGGACGACTATTACGGCGGCGGTTATGGCGGCTACAACGGCTACGGCCCTGGATATGGCGGATACGCCTCCGTGCCGATCATCCGTACCTATCGGGAACAGGTCGTGGTCGTGCAGGTGGACATGTTTGACGCCAAAAGCGGTCAGCCGGTGTGGAGCTCCAGCGCTGAAACCGGCAACCGGGGCAGCGAAAGCGAGCGCGCCGATGCCATACGGGAGGCTGTGGAAAAGGCAATGTCGGCGTATCCTCCTAGTTAGCTTCTTGTAGATAAGAAGCATTCCACAGGATCATGTCTTCAACCGGAGAATCATCATGTTCCGCCGTTTTGTTTTACTGGCAGTGGCCGCGCTGCTCAGTGCCTGCGCCGCCAACCAGGTCAATCATGACTTCGACGCCAGCCGCGACTTTGCTGCCTATCGCAGCTGGACCTGGAAAGAACCCGCCCTGCAATACCGTCCCGATGATCCTCGAATCAAGAGCGACCTGACCGAACAGCGCGTCCGTCAGGCGGTTGCCGATCAACTGGATCAGCGCGGTCTGCGTCCGGCCGCTGTAGGCGCCAAGGGCGATTTGAATGTGCAGACCTACCTGATTGTCGAAGAGCGGCAACAACAGGTGACCACCAATTACGGCGGCGGCTGGGGTAACCCTTGGTATGGCTACTACGGCGCCCCCATGTACAACGAAACCCGCAATGTCAGCTACAAAGTGGCGACCATCCAGATCGACCTGCTCGATGGCAAGGACGGCAAACTGGTGTGGCGCGGCAGTGACGAACAGATACTCAGTCGCACGCCGAACCCGACGGATCGTCGCGATGCCATCTGGCAAACGGTCACGCGGATATTGGCCAACTATCCACCGCACGCATCCTAGAATCAGCCGGCCTCGGACGCAGTTGGCGTTGGCTTTGTTGCCCAGTAATTTCGGGGTGCGGCAGTGGGTTACGGGGCACTGAGTTTTTTTGGATGGTGTACATATCCATTGCTGCGGTAACGGCGGCTTATGGTTTCGCCCTTACGGCGAGTCCCTTTGGCAAACGCCCCAAAGGAACCAAAGGTCTCGCCCCTTACGTACGGCCCCTCGCTGAGGCTCGGCGTTCCTTCGCTCCGGTATTCATCCGGGGGCATTGCCCTCCGGTCGGCTTCGCTTCGACCTACATGCAATGAGTTCGACTACGTCGAACGGCGCTGCGCGCCAATCCCCGGATGAACACCTCCACTCAGCCTCCCGAGGGGGCGGGTGGATCAAGATCAAAAGCTGCAGGCGAGCTAATGCTCGGCCTGATGAGTGGTGAGGAGCAGCGGGTGTGCGCCGATCTGCCTTTGCTTTTTTGTGGGAGCGGGCTTGCTCGCGATGGCGGCCTGGCAGCCGACCAATCCGGTGTAGTTTTCCTCAAGTCCCGAGGAAACCTCCGACATGTTTTTCAGGTTGTCCGTCGGAAGTGCGATCTCTAGCCTTTGTCCGTCACTGCAAATTCAGTGATCGGGCTGTCGCGGCCTGTTAAGTCTACTTGGTGCATAATCCACCGGCCCAAACCGGAGCGCTTCGGTGCTTGTCGTTTGATGTAATGGTGGCTGTGCGCGGGATACCTTCGGGTATGCCGGGTTTCCAAGTAGCTCGGTCCGCGACCCCGCGTACAGCTGCCACCCTTGATTGCTGTCGCGGCGATCAGTGGCAGCTCCATCTCATACTTGGAGCTTCACCATGATCAAACCCACCCCAAATCCCCCCGAAGCCGCCGACCGCGCCCTCGACCACTACCTCAATCCACCCAGGCAACCTGTCACCCACAAGCCCAGCACGATGTTCGTCATTGCCCCGCACATCGACACCGAAACCCTGCTGGCCCACGCTTGTGAATCACTGGCGTCGGCGAGTGTGATGGCGAGTGATTTCGCGGGGTTTCTGGAAGGCTCGCAGCGCAATACGATGCTGGGGATTGCGCAGGTGATCATGCTGGGTGAGCTGGCGGTGAACCGGGCGTTGGACAATCTCGATCCGCAAGACTGACCACGCAGCTTTTGTGGCGAGGGAGCCAAGCGCCCTCGCCACAGACATCGGCTTTATCAGGATCAGGCAACCGGCCGCCAGTGCCCGACCATATGCTCCAGATCCCCGGCACCCACCAATTGCAGATCCCCGCTCGGTCCCGGCGCACTGGCCAGCAACGTCACCTCACCGGGTAACCGTACCGGCTTCTTGAACTGCACTGCGATCTCGACATTCGCTGTCGGCAGGTGCCCGGCCAGCGCAGCTAGCGTGCGCGCCTTGTTCCATAGGCCATGGGCGATGGCGGTCGGGAAACCGAAGAGCCGGGCGCTGGCCGCGCTGAGGTGAATCGGGTTGTAGTCGCCGGACACCTTGGCGTATTGCCGGCCGATGTCCGAGGGCGCTCTCCAGTGCTCGACTTCGCTCAGGGCCAGGCTCGATTCCAGGTTCTCTTCGAGCGGTTCACCCTCGAGTTTGACGCCGCGACAGAGCATCCGGCTTTCTGCTTCCCACAACGGCCCCAACTGATCGTCGAGGCTGGTCAACAAATCGAACGTCGCGCCTTTGGCGTGGGGTTGCAGGTTCTGCACTTGCACGCTGACGCGCACCCGATTCACCCCGCCCATTGGGCGCAGCACACGAATGCGATTGCTCAGGTGTATCAGGCCCAGCAGCGGGAACGGGAAGTCCCTGGCCGTGAGCAACTGCATCTGCAAGGCAAACCCGAGGATGTGCGGGTAGGTCGGCGGTAGCAGGCCGTTGTCGGCGAAACCACAGACCTTGCGATAGGCCGACAGGCGCTTGGGATCGACTTCGACCCAGCAACGCAAGCCCGAATCGGGCAGGGTGGTGCCGGTGATTTTGCGCCGTGTCGCCGCTCGTGCGTACAACCCCGGCAAGCTGGGTTCGCGGTTGAGTGTGTGCCAGTCGGTGATCATCCTTAAGCCCCCAGAGCGCTTTGCCCACACACGCGCAACGCTTGCCCGGTAAACGCGCCGGTGCCCGGTTGCGCGAGCCAGGCCACGGCTTCGGCGACGTCTTGTGGCAAGCCGCCTTGGCCAAGCGAACTCATGYGCCGTCCGGCTTCGCGCAGGCCGAAGGGAATGTGCGCGGTCATCTGCGTTTCGATGAAGCCCGGCGCCACGGCGTTGATGCTGATGCCGCGCTCGTGGAGCAGTGGCGCCCAGGCTTGCGCCAGGCCAATGAGCCCGGCCTTGCTCGCGGCGTAATTGGTTTGCCCGCGATTGCCGGCGATGCCGCTGATGGACGCCAGCAGTATCACCCGGCCGTTGTCGTGCAGGGTGCCGCTGTCGAGCAGGGCTTTGGTCAGCACTTGCGGCGCATTGAGGTTGACCGCCAGCACGGCGTCCCAGTATTCSGGGGTCATGTTGGCCAGGGTTTTGTCACGAGTGATGCCSGCGTTGTGCACCACGATGTCAAGGCCGTCGGGCAACTGTTCGATCAACTGCGCGGCGGCGTCTTCGGCGCAGATGTCGAGGGTAATGCTGCGCCCACCGAGGCGTGCGGCGAGGGCTTCGAGATCGGTTTTGGCCGGGGGCACGTCGAGCAGGATGACGTCGGCACCATCACGGGCCAGGGTTTCCGCGATGGCGGCACCGATACCGCGTGCTGCGCCGGTGACCAGTGCCTTGGGCCCGGCGAGCGGGCGTGTCCAGTCGGTGACTGGCGTTGAGCACGCATTCAAGCGAATGACCTGCCCGGACACGAAGGCGCTTTTCGGTGAGAGGAAAAACCGCAGCGGGCCTTCCAGTTGCGCCTCGGCACCTTCGTCGACGTAGATCAATTGCAGGGTACCGCCGCTGCGCAACTCCTTGGCGAGGGAACGGCTGAAACCTTCCAGGGCACGCTGCACACTGGCGGCGAACGGGTCGCGCAGGCTTTGTGGATCGCGCCCGAGAATCACCAGGTGCGCGCAGTGATCGAGGTTCTTCATCAGCGGCTGGAAGAACTCGCGCAGTTGCTTGAGCTGGTCGGTGTGCAGCAGGTCACTGGCATCGAACACCACAGCCTTGAGTTTCGGTCCATGGCCGGGAATCCAGGCCGTGGCCATCGAAGGCTCGGTGCCGTAGCTGTAGATCACGTCGGTCAGGCGGTTGGCGAAGGCGCTGACGTGTTCCGCCAACGGCCCGCCGCCGATCAACAACGCACCTTCCACGGGCCGCAGTCGGCCTGCTTGCCAGCGCTCCAGCCTGGTCGGCGCCGGCAGCCCCAGGGCGCCGAGCAGGCGATGGCCGATGGACGAATTGGCGAAGTCGATATAGCGATCAGACATGGAACACGCTCCAAAAGCTGGGGATCAAAGTGTGGACCATGAATGGCTATCAGTCGTTCGATCCACGAGATAAGGCCTACGCTTGGTCATTGTAGGAGCTGCCGAAGGCTGCGATCTTTTGATCATTAAAAAAGGC
>NZ_JBFUIC010000078.1:0-21316 GCF_056402075.1 Pseudomonas sp. P4_C3 | reverse complement strand
CCACGTGGGTGCCTTCACCGTTGGTCATGCCGGCCTTCTCGTCAGCGAAGACGATCAACTGGCCACCGCGGGCGCGGACTTCCTGGAGGTTGGACTTCAACTTCTCCAGCAGTTCGTTGTTCGGCGCCACGGTCACCACTGGCATGTCGTTATCCACAAGCGCCAACGGGCCGTGTTTCAACTCGCCGGCCGGATAGGCTTCAGCGTGGATGTAGGAGATTTCCTTGAGCTTGAGTGCCCCTTCCATCGCTACCGGGAACTGCGCACCGCGGCCGAGGAACAGCGTGTGGTGTTTCTCGGCGAACAGCTCGGAGATTTTTTCCACGGTGCTGTCCATGGCCAGCGCTTCGCTCAGACGGGTTGGCAAACGACGCAGTTCTTCGACCAGTGTCGCTTCGACGCCTTTGGCCAAGGTGCCACGAACCTGGCCCAGGGAAAGCGTCAGCAACAACAGGCCAACCAATTGCGTGGTGAAGGCTTTGGTCGAAGCCACACCGATTTCGCGACCGGCCTGGGTCAACAGGGTCAGATCGGACTCACGCACCAGCGAGCTGATGCCGACGTTGCAGATCGCCAGGCTAGCGAGGTAACCCAGTTCCTTGGCATTGCGCAGTGCGGCCAGGGTGTCGGCGGTTTCACCGGACTGGGAAATGGTCACGAACAAGGTGTCCGGCTGCACCACCACCTTGCGGTAGCGGAATTCGCTGGCGACTTCGACCTGGCAAGGAATGCCGGCCAGCTCTTCGAGCCAGTAACGCGCGACCATGCCGGCGTGGTAGCTGGTGCCACACGCGACGATCTGTACGTTACGCACTTTGGCGAACAGCTCGGCCGCCTGTGGGCCGAATGCCTGTACCAGTACCTGGTTCTGGCTCAGGCGACCTTCCAGCGTGCGCTGGACCACAGACGGTTGCTCGTGGATTTCCTTGAGCATGAAGTGGCGGAACTCGCCCTTTTCAGCGGCTTCGGCGCCGTCACGATATTGCACGGTTTCGCGCTCGACAGCCTGGCCGTCAACGTCCCAGATCTGCACGCTGTCGCGGCGGATTTCGGCGATATCGCCTTCTTCCAGGTACATGAAACGGTCAGTGACCTGACGCAGGGCCAACTGGTCGGACGCCAGGAAGTTTTCCCCCAGGCCAAGGCCGATCACCAACGGGCTGCCGCTGCGGGCTGCGACCAGGCGATCCGGTTGCTGCGCGCTGATCACTGCCAGGCCGTAAGCACCGTGCAACTCTTTGACGGTCGCCTTGAGGGCCACGGTCAGATCACGCAGATCCTTGAGCTTGTGGTTCAGCAGGTGGGAGATGACTTCAGTGTCGGTGTCCGAGGTGAACACATAGCCCAAGGCTTTGAGTTGTTCACGCAGGGCTTCGTGGTTTTCGATGATGCCGTTGTGCACCACCGCCAGGTCACCGGAGAAATGCGGGTGGGCATTGCGCTCGCACGGTGCACCGTGGGTGGCCCAGCGCGTGTGGGCGATACCCAGACGACCGACCAGCGGCTCGGTGGCCAATGCCTGCTCCAGCTCACTGACTTTGCCCGGGCGACGCAGGCGCTCGAGTTTTTCATCGTTGGTGTAGACCGCCACGCCAGCGCTGTCATACCCACGGTATTCGAGGCGTTTCAGGCCTTCGACGAGGATGGCGGTGATGTTACGTTCTGCGACTGCGCCGACAATTCCACACATGCTATTTCTCCTGACTGATAGCCGCGCAAATCAAATTGATGCCGCGGGCCTGAATCTGATCGCGAGCCTCAAGCGGCAGGCGTTCATCCGTAATAAGGGTATGGACGCTGCTCCAGGGCAGCTCCAGGTTGGGAATCTTGCGGCCGATCTTGTCGGCCTCCACCATCACGACCACTTCGCGGGCGACTTCGGCCATGACCCGGCTCAGCCCGAGCAGTTCGTTGAAGGTGGTTGTACCGCGAACCAGATCGATGCCATCGGCCCCGATGAACAGCTGGTCGAAGTCGTAGGAGCGTAGTACCTGCTCGGCAACCTGCCCCTGAAAGGACTCGGAATGCGGGTCCCAGGTGCCACCGGTCATCAACAGCACCGGTTCGTGCTCAAGTTCGCTCAGGGCATTGGCGACATGCAACGAGTTGGTCATCACCACCAGACCGGGTTGCTGTCCGAGTTCCGGGATCATGGAGGCGGTGGTACTGCCACTGTCGATAATGATGCGCGCATGCTCGCGAATCCGCGCGACGGCGGCACGAGCGATGGCTTGCTTGTATATGGAAACCGGCTGACCAAGGTCCGCGACCAGCTCCTGAGGCATGGTGATCGCCCCGCCGTAACGACGCAGCAACAGGCCATTGCTTTCAAGTGCTGCCAGATCCTTGCGAATCGTAACTTCCGACGTTTCGAAGCGCTTGGCCAACTCATCCACACTGACTTCGCCCTGCTCATTGAGCAAGGCGAGGATGTTGTGACGACGTTGAGGTGTGTTGCGCTTCGACATGAGCTGATAAGTTTCGTTTCGAAAGATAGCAGAAGCAATCAAAACCTATCAGCGAAACTTCGTCAAGCATGTTGCGACAAAAAGATCTGTGGATAACTTGTAGGAGCGAGCTTGCTCGCGATGGGCGTTAACGATGACGCGTTCTTTCTGAAAAAATGCGTCGCACGCGTATTCATCGTCGGAACGCCGCCCGGAGCAAGCTCGCTCCTACAAGGGAGTTGTGGATAACTCAGCTCTTGTTGATCTTCTCCGGCCGCTTCCAGCCGTCGATGTTCTTCTGACGAGCACGCCCGATGGCCAACTGGGATTTATCCACAGCCGAGGTAATAGTCGAACCGGCCGCCGTGGTCGCACCATCCAGGATATCCACAGGTGCTACCAACGAGTTGTTGGAACCAATGAACACATCTTCACCCAACACGGTTTTCCACTTGTTGGCGCCGTCATAGTTGCAAGTGATGGTGCCAGCACCGATGTTGGTGCGCGCGCCCACTTCAGCATCACCCAGATAAGCCAGGTGACCGGCCTTGGCGCCTTCTCCCAAGTGCGCGTTTTTCAACTCGACGAAGTTACCCACATGCGCCCGGGCTTCCAGCACGGTACCTGGACGCAGACGCGCGAACGGGCCGGCATCGCTGCCTTCACCCAGAATGGCACCTTCGATATGGCTGTTGGCCTTGATGATCACGCCTTTGCGCAGGGTGCTGTCCTTGATCACGCAGTTCGGACCGATCACCACGTCATCCTCAATGACGACCTTGCCTTCGAGGATCACGTTGATGTCGATCAACACATCGCGGCCTACGGTCACGTCTCCACGCACGTCGAAACGAGCCGGGTCGCGCAGCGTCACACCTTGAGCCATCAAACGACGACCGGCGCGCAATTGATAATGCCGTTCCAGTTCGGAAAGCTGCTTGCGGTCGTTGGCGCCCTGCACTTCCATGGCGTCGTGCGGTTGCTCGGTGGCCACCACCAGACCATCGCTCACTGCCATGGCAATGATGTCGGTCAGGTAGTACTCGCCCTGGGCGTTGTTATTGGAGAGACGGCTCATCCAGTCGCCAAGACGGGCAAAAGGCAGCGCCAGAATGCCGGTATTGCCTTCGGTGATCTGGCGTTGGGCTTCATCGGCATCTTTCTGCTCGACAATGGCGGCAACCTTGCCAGCGCTATCACGAACGATTCGGCCGTAACCGGTCGGGTCATCCAGTTCGACGGTCAGCAGGCCCAATTGCTCTGGACCCACTTGCTTGAGCAGGCGCTGCAGGGTTTCGACCTCGATCAACGGCACATCACCGTAGAGCACCAGCACGGTGTCGGACTGAATGAATGGCACTGCTTGAGCAACGGCGTGACCGGTACCCAACTGTTTATCCTGCAGGACGAAGTTGAGGTCATCCGCCGCCAGGCGTTCGCGCACGGCGTCGGCACCATGACCGATTACGACGTGGATGCGCTGTGGATCAAGTTGCCGAGCGCTGTGGATAACATGACCGAGCATGGAGTTGCCGGCAATCGGGTGCAAAACTTTCGGCAAAGCGGAACGCATGCGCGTGCCTTGGCCTGCAGCGAGAATAACGATTTCAAGAGACATGACTGGCTACCAATCCTGGGTGGTCAGCGGCTGCGACCGGGTTGTAAAAATCGGAAAAGAAAAAAGGGTAGCCGAGGCTACCCTTTTTAATCAATCACACAACAAGCGCTGCCTTAATGGCCGAACTTCTTGCGGATCTGCTGGACGGTGCGCAGCTGAGCTGCAGCCTCGGCCAGACGTGCGGCAGCAGAACCGTAATCGAATTCCGCGCCTCGTTCATGCAAGGCCTTCTCGGCAGCCTTGACGGCTTCCTGAGCGGAGGCTTCATCCAGGTCGGCAGCACGTTGCACGGTATCGGCAAGAACCTTGACCATGTTCGGCTGAACCTCGAGGAAACCACCGGAGATGTAATACACCTCCTCTTCCCCGCCCTGCTTGACCAGGCGGATCGGACCTGGCTTCAGATTAGTGATCAGCGGCGCGTGACCCAGGGCGATACCAAGATCACCCAGTGCACCGTGCGCAATCACCATCTCGACCAGACCGGAAAAGATTTCTCCTTCCGCGCTGACGATATCGCAATGGACTGTCATAGCCATCTGATTGCCTCAACCTAAATTAGCGCCCGTTTCCGGGCGCCGGGATTACAGTTTCTTGGCTTTTTCGATCGCTTCTTCGATGCCGCCAACCATGTAGAACGCTTGTTCTGGCAGGTGGTCGTAGTCACCGTTGAGGATGCCTTTGAAGCCAGCAATGGTGTCTTTCAGGGAAACGTATTTACCCGATGCACCGGTGAAGACTTCAGCCACGAAGAACGGCTGCGACAAGAAGCGCTGGATCTTACGAGCACGGTTTACCAACTGCTTGTCGGCTTCCGACAGCTCGTCCATACCCAGGATCGCAATGATGTCCTTCAGTTCTTTGTAACGCTGCAGAACGTACTGAACGCCGCGAGCGGTGTCGTAGTGGTCCTGGCCGATTACGTTCGGGTCCAGCTGGCGCGAAGTCGAGTCGAGTGGATCGACCGCCGGGTAGATACCCAGGGAAGCGATGTCACGGGACAGAACGACGGTAGCGTCCAAGTGGGCGAAGGTGGTCGCTGGCGACGGGTCGGTCAAGTCATCCGCAGGTACGTATACCGCCTGGATCGAAGTGATCGAACCTTCCTTGGTCGAAGTGATACGTTCTTGCAGAACGCCCATCTCTTCAGCCAGGGTCGGCTGGTAACCTACAGCCGAAGGCATACGGCCCAGCAGTGCGGATACTTCAGTACCGGCCAGGGTGTAACGATAGATGTTGTCGACGAACAGCAGAACGTCGTTACCTTCGTCACGGAACTTCTCGGCCATGGTCAGGCCGGTCAGTGCTACGCGCAGACGGTTACCCGGCGGCTCGTTCATCTGACCGTAAACCAGTGCCACTTTGTCCAGAACGTTGGAGTCCTTCATCTCGTGGTAGAAGTCGTTACCCTCACGAGTACGCTCACCCACACCGGCGAACACGGAATAACCGCTGTGCTCGATGGCGATGTTACGGATCAGTTCCATCATGTTTACGGTTTTGCCTACACCGGCACCACCGAACAGACCGACTTTACCGCCTTTGGCGAACGGGCAAACCAGGTCGATAACCTTGATGCCGGTTTCCAGCAGGTCGTTACCGCCTGCTTGTTCAGCGAACGAAGGTGCTGGACGGTGAATGCCCCAACGCTCTTCGGTGTCGATCGGACCAGCTTCGTCGATCGGGTTACCGAGGACGTCCATGATCCGGCCCAGAGTCGCTTTACCGACCGGTACGGAGATGGCTGCGCCAGAATCGGTAACTTCCAGACCGCGCTTCAAGCCCTCGGTGGAACCCATCGCAATGGTGCGAACCACGCCGTCGCCCAGCTGTTGCTGAACTTCCAGAGTGGTTTCAGCCGCGCTCATTACTTTCAGCGCGTTGTAGATGCTCGGTACGCTGTCGCGTGGAAATTCCACGTCGATAACGGCGCCGATGATTTGAACGATACGTCCGCTACTCATAGCTGGATCCTCTGAATATTTGAACCGTTAAACCGCGGCAGCGCCGCCGACGATTTCCGAGATCTCTTGGGTGATCGCAGCCTGACGCGCCTTGTTGTAGACCAGCTGCAAATCGCTGATCAAATCACCGGCGTTGTCGGTAGCGTTCTTCATCGYGATCATCCGCGCAGCCTGTTCAGCCGCGTTGTTCTCGACCACCGCCTGGTAGACCTGCGACTCGRCGTAACGGACCATCAAGCCGTCAAGCAGCTCTTTGGCATCCGGTTCGTAGAGATAGTCCCAGTGGTGCTTGAGGTCTTGATCCGGGGTTGCCACCAGTGGAATCAACTGCTCCACGGTAGGCTGTTGCGTCATGGTGTTGATGAACTTGTTGGACACCACGGACAGGCGGTCAATACGGCCGTCCAGGTAGGCATCCAGCATCACCTTGACGCTGCCAATCAGATCATTGATCGACGGCTCTTCACCCAGGTGGCTGATAGCTGCTACGACGTTACCGCCGAAGTTGCGGAAGAAAGCCGCACCCTTGCTACCAACGACACACAGATCGATCTCGACGCCGTTTTCGCGGTTTACCGCCATGTCCTTGACCAGAGCCTTGAACAGGTTGGTGTTCAAGCCACCACACAAACCACGGTCACTGCTCACTACGACATAACCAACTCGCTTTACTTCACGGTCGATCATGAACGGGTGGCGATATTCCGGGTTGGCGTTGGCCAGATGACCAATAACCTGGCGGATGCGCTCCGCGTAAGGACGGCTAGCAGCCATGCGCATTTGTGCCTTGCGCATTTTACTGACCGCCACTTTTTCCATGGCGCTGGTAATCTTTTGCGTGCTTTTGATGCTCGCAATCTTACTGCGAATCTCTTTTGCGCCTGCCATGTAACACCTATCAGGTTAGCAAGCGGGAGCCTTGCGGCTCCCGCTGCGGCTTACCAGGTTTGGGTGGCCTTGAACTTCTCGATACCGGCTTTCATGCCAGCGTCGATTTCGTCATTGAAGTCACCCTTCACGTTGATCTTCGCCATCAAATCGGCGTGATCGCGGTTGAAGAAAGCAATCAGCGCTTGTTCGAAGCTGCCGATCTTGGCGATTTCAACGTCAGTCAGGAACCCACGCTCAGCGGCATACAGCGACAGCGCCATGTCAGCGATCGACATTGGTGCGTATTGCTTCTGCTTCATCAGCTCGGTAACGCGCTGACCATGCTCAAGTTGCTTACGGGTCGCTTCGTCCAGGTCAGAAGCGAACTGGGCGAATGCCGCCAGTTCACGGTACTGAGCCAGAGCGGTACGGATACCACCGGACAGCTTCTTGATGATCTTGGTCTGAGCGGCACCACCCACACGGGATACCGAAACACCGGCGTTCACTGCAGGGCGGATGCCCGAGTTGAACATGGCCGATTCCAGGAAGATCTGACCGTCGGTGATGGAAATCACGTTGGTCGGAACGAACGCGGAAACGTCGCCAGCCTGGGTTTCGATGATCGGCAGTGCGGTCAGGGAACCGGTTTTGCCGGTCACTGCGCCGTTGGTGAACTTCTCTACGTATTCTTCCGAAACGCGGGATGCGCGCTCCAGCAGACGGGAGTGGAGATAGAACACGTCGCCTGGGTAAGCTTCACGGCCTGGTGGACGGCGCAGCAGCAGGGAAATCTGGCGGTAAGCCACTGCTTGCTTGGACAGATCGTCATAAACGATCAGCGCGTCTTCACCGCGGTCGCGGAAGAATTCACCCATGGTGCAACCGGAGTACGGTGCCAGGAATTGCAGCGCAGGAGATTCCGAAGCACTGGCAGCCACGATGATCGTGTTGGCCAGGGCGCCGTTTTCTTCCAGCTTGCGAACCACGTTGGCGATGGTCGATTGTTTCTGACCGATCGCTACGTAGACGCAGAAAATGCCGCTGTTCTTCTGGTTGATGATCGCGTCGATCGCCAGAGCGGTTTTACCGATCTGACGGTCACCGATGATCAGCTCACGCTGGCCACGGCCGACCGGGATCATGGCATCGACAGCCTTGTAGCCAGTCTGTACAGGCTGGTCTACCGACTTACGCCAGATCACGCCTGGAGCAACTTTCTCGACCGCGTCGGTCTCGGTGTTGCCCAGTGGACCTTTGCCGTCAACAGGGTTACCCAGTGCGTCGACTACGCGACCCAGCAGTTCCTTACCAACCGGAACTTCGAGGATGCGGCCAGTGCACTTGGCGCTCATGCCTTCAGCCAGAGACTGGTATGCGCCCAGTACAACGGCACCTACGGAGTCTTGCTCCAGGTTGAGGGCCATGCCGAAGACGCCGCCCGGAAACTCGATCATCTCGCCGTACATTACGTCGGCCAGACCGTGAATCCGCACGATACCGTCAGATACGCTGACGACAGTGCCTTCGTTACGGGCTTGGGAGGTCACATCGAGCTTGTCGATGCGGCCCTTGATAATTTCACTTATTTCGGAAGGATTGAGTTGCTGCATTGCTCTGCTGCCCCTTCAAACTCAAGATTTCAATGCTTCGGCCAGTTTCGCGATTTTGCCGCGAATCGAGCCATCGATAACCAGGTCGCCGGCGCGGATGACGACACCACCAATAAGGGCAGCGTCCTCCGCAACTTGCAGGCGCACTTCCCGGTTGAGTCGTGCACTGAGAACCTTGGCGAGTTTGTCTTGCTGTTCTTGGTTCAATGCAAAAGCACTGGTCACTTCAACGTCTACCGACTTCTCTTGCTCGGCCTTGTACAGGTCGAAAAGAGCGGCAATCTCCGGCAATAGCAGGAGACGGTCGTTTTCGGCAACGACATTGATGAAGTTCTGTGCCTTGGCATCAAACTTGTCGCCACACACGTCAATGAACGTGGTGGCCTTTTCTGCGCTCGTCAGTCGCGGGGCCTTGAGCACGCGCTGCAGAGTGTCGTCTTGCGACACCGCTGCAGCCAGGCCGAGCATGGCTGACCAATTGGCCAGTTGCTGGTGGGCCTGAGCGTGCTCGAAGGCCGCCTTAGCGTAAGGTCGGGCCAACGTGGTCAGTTCTGCCATGATCGCCCTCGCTTAGATTTCAGCAGCCAGTTGGTTAACCAGCTTTGCGTGCGCGTTTTGATCGATTGTGGCACCCAGGATCTTCTCGGCGCCTTCGACTGCCAGCAAGCCCACTTGGGCACGCAGCACGTCTTTGACACTGTTCAGTTCCTGTTCGATCTCGGCCTGAGCCTGAACCTTCACACGGTCAGCGTCGACACGGGCTTTTTCAACAGCCTCTTCGACAATCTGATTACCGCGTTTCTTGGCTTGCTCGATGATTTCAGCTGCCTGAGCTTTCGCTTCGCGCAGTTGCTGACCCGCTTTCTCTTGGGCCAACTCCAGGTCGCGAGCTGCTCGGCTGGCAGCGTCCAGACCATCAGCGATCTTCTTTTGACGTTCGTGCAGAGCCGCAATGACCGGAGGCCATACGAACTTCATGCAGAACAGTACAAAAATCAGGAACGCAACGGACTGGCCAATCAGGGTCGCATTAATGTTCACGCCAACACCTCGCAGTTACGTTGTCCATCACACCAAATTACCCGGAAGATCCGAGTAATCAGCCAGCGATTTGACCAACGAACGGGTTCGCAAAGGTGAAGAACAGAGCGATACCAACACCGATCATGGTTACGGCGTCGAGCAGACCGGCAACGATGAACATTTTAACTTGCAGCATTGGAACCATTTCTGGCTGACGCGCTGCGCCTTCCAGGAACTTGCCGCCCAGCAGGCCGAAACCAATTGCGGTACCCAGTGCGCCCAGGCCGATCAACAGTGCAACAGCGATAGCGGTTAGACCAACTACAGTTTCCATCTTTCCTCCCGACTTTTACGTCGTATGGTTTAGGTTTTTTTAATTTAAAGCGGTAAAACAAATCGTTTCAGAGGCCCCGTTAAGAGCCCCCTCCCGTTTAACGGGGAGGGACATCAGACTAGTCGAGACTGGTCTTAATGGTTTTCTTCGTGTGCCATCGACAGGTAGACGATGGTCAGCATCATGAAGATGAACGCCTGCAGGGTGATGATCAGGATGTGGAACACAGCCCACGCCCACTGCAGAACAACGCCCAGGCCACTAAGCCAGAGCAGACCGCTGCCGAACATCACAGCAATCAGAATGAAGACCAGCTCGCCGGCATACATGTTGCCGAACAGACGCAGAGCCAGGGAGATCGGCTTGGCGATCAGGGTCACGAATTCCAGCAGGAAGTTCACCGGGATCAGCAGCGCCTGAAGGAAGATGTTCTTGCTGCCGAACGGGTGCAGGGTCAGCTCGCCGATGAAGCCGCCGAGGCCCTTGATCTTGATGCTGTAGAAAATGATCAGCGCGAACACCGAGAAGGCCATGGCCAGAGTAGCGTTCGGGTCGGTGGTCGACACGGCACGGAACGGGATGTGGTGGTCGCCGGAGATCAGGATGGCCAGCTGAGGAATCCAGTCGACCGGTACCAGGTCGACGGCGTTCATCATGAACACCCAGACGAAGATGGTCAGTGCCAGTGGTGCAACCACAGGGCTACGGCCATGGAAGCTGTCTTTCACGCTGCCATCGACGAATTCGACCAATACTTCAACGAAGTTCTGCAAAGCACCAGGAACACCGGTAGTCGCCTTCTTTGCCGCCATGCGGAAAAGAAGAACGAAGATCAGACCCAATGCGACCGACCAGCCGAGGGTATCGACGTGGAAAGCCCAGAAGCCCATTTCCTTGGCTTCTGCTGCGGTGTGGGCAAAGCCCCAGCCGCCGTTGGGTAGCTGACCGAAGGTCAGGTTCTGCAAGTGGTGCTGGATATAGCCCGAAGCGGTTGTTTCTGCCATGGTTGCCTCAAACGCCCTAAGGTCTCGAAAGTCTTGTTCTCATCAGCAGGGGAGCGAACCAGCTGACCGACTGAGTCAGCACGAAGGCACCGAATACTGCAATCGGCGCCAGTGGCTTCACACCTGCAAACACCAGTGCAAACAGCACTGCCGTCAAAATCAGTTTGCCTGCCTCGCCGGCATAAAAAGACCGGACGATGGACTGGGCTGCTCGGGCGCCGGAAAACCGAAATGCCCTGTGAGCGAAATAAACATTCGGTAGCAAGGCTATCAGGCCTCCGCAGAGTCCCGAGTACCCGGCAACGACTCCATATCGGTACCAGAGCGCCAAAGCGGCGATCAGCAACACGACAAATTGAGCCATTAACACCGGAAAAACTGCCAGGCGATGGAAGGGCAGGCGGTTTGGCGTGCGGGTTTCCATCACTTTTACTCCCCAATGGTCGGCTGCCGAAATTCAATAACTTGGCATAATTTGTGCCGACAAAATGCGCGCAGAGTATAGGGGCGGTTCTGCCCCTATTCAACTGTCAGGTAGTGATTTCCGACTGCGCGCTACATGAGGAAATGTTTCAGCGGATATGCGCAAGTACGCCTTGAAGCTCATCCAGTGAGTTGTAGCCAATCACCAACTGCCCTTTACCCTTCTTACCGTGGCGGATCTGCACCGCAGAGCCTAGGCGCTCGGCCAGGCGCTGTTCAAGACGGGCGATATCCGGGTCCGGTTTTGCCGCTTCAACAGGCTCCGGTTTACCACTCAACCACTGGCGAACCAGTGCCTCGGTTTGGCGCACGGTCAGCCCGCGTGCGACAACATGTCGCGCCCCTTCAACCTGTTGAATTTCCGGCAAACCGAGCAAAGCACGGGCGTGACCCATTTCCAGGTCGCCGTGGGACAACATGGTCTTGATGACTTCCGGCAAGGAAATCAGGCGCAACAGGTTAGCCACGGTCACCCGGGACTTGCCCACTGCCTCGGCGACCTGTTGCTGGGTCAGCTGGAACTCCTGCTGCAACCGCTGCAGAGCCACCGCTTCTTCGATCGGGTTCAGGTCTTCGCGCTGGATGTTCTCGATCAGCGCGATGGCAATAGCGGTTTCATCGGGTACATCGCGAACCATCGCCGGGATGGTTTCCTTCCCGGCTTGCTGGCTGGCGCGCCAGCGGCGTTCGCCGGCAATGATTTCAAAACGGCCGCTGCCGATCGGGCGAACCACGATGGGCTGCATGACGCCCTGGGCCTTGATCGACTGCGCCAGCTCTTCGAGCGCCTGCGGATCCATGTCACGACGCGGCTGGTATTTGCCGCGCTGGAGCAGATCCAGGGGAAGGTGCTGCAGCTCACGCTGATCGGCTTGCGCCGCTTGTTCTTCCAGCGAGCTGACAGTCGGACCACTCAACAGAGCATCCAGTCCACGTCCGAGACCTCGTTTCTTGACGGCCATGGGGATTCCTTAAGTTGCCTGAGCAGCGGCGATGCGTGAGTTTTTGCGTTGACGACGAACCATTTCGCCCGCCAATGCCAGATAGGCAACGGCGCCTCGCGATGCTTTGTCGTACGCCAGCGCCGGCATGCCGTAGCTTGGCGCTTCGGCCAGACGGATGTTGCGCGGAATGACGGTGTCGTAGAGCTGTTCGCCGAAGTGTTCCTTGAGCTGCGCCGAGACATCGTTCATCAGGCTCAGGCGCGGGTCGTACATCGTCCGCAGCAGGCCTTCGACCTTCAGGTTCGGGTTCAGCAGTTCAGCGATACGCTTGATGTTATCCACAAGGTCGCTCAAGCCTTCGAGTGCGAAGTACTCGCACTGCATGGGGATAATTACCCCGTCGGCGGCAACCAGTGCGTTCAGGGTCAGCATCGACAGCGACGGTGGGCAGTCGATCAGGATGTAATCGTAGTTTTCCCGGATCGGCGCCAGCGCGCTGCGCAGACGGCTTTCCTTCATCTGCATTTCCAGCAGCACTACTTCGGCCGCGGTGAGGTCGCGGTTGGCTGGCAACAACTGGTAACCACCGTGTTCGGAAAAGTGCATGGCCTGGGCCAGGTCGCACTCACCGATCAGCAGGTCGTAGACCGAGTTTTCCAGGCCATGTTTATCCACACCGCTACCCATGGTGGCGTTGCCCTGTGGATCAAGGTCGATCAACAGCACCCGGCGCTTGGTCGCGACCAGGGATGCTGCGAGGTTGATGCAGGTGGTGGTTTTGCCCACGCCACCCTTTTGGTTCGCAATCGCGAATACCTTAGCCATTCTTGCTTGTGTTCCCAATCATGCCGTGCGGCGCAGTATCAGCAGATGGCGTTGGCCTTGGCAACCAGGTACGGCCAGGGCGTGTTCGCTATCGAGGTGGAAGTCTGCCGGCAATGCTACCAGCTCATCGGCCGGATGAACGCCCTTCATTGCCAGCCAGCGTGTTTCGCTATCGCCGAGGTGGCGAGTCCAGTTGCTGAAGTTCTCCATGCTGCTGAACGCCCGGGAAATGATCCCGTTGAACGGCTGGGCAGGCTGGAAGGCTTCAACGCGACTGTGGATAACTTGCAGGTTATCTAGTTTGAGTTCGAGTTTTACCTGGGTCAGGAAGCGGGTTTTCTTGCCGTTGCTGTCCAGGCAGGTCACCTGGGACTCGGGAAACAGGATCGCCAGCGGAATGCCAGGCATGCCGCCGCCACTGCCGACGTCGAGCCAACGACCGTTTTCGATGAACGACATCACACTCAGGCTATCGAGCAAGTGACGGGAAACCATTTCGTCCGGATCACGCACGGCGGTGAGGTTGTAAGCCTTGTTCCATTTGATCAACAGGGCCAGGTAACCCAGCAGTTGTGCGTGCTGGGTTTCTGTCAGCGTGACGCCAAGCTGGCGGGCACCTGTGGATAACTCTTCTGCGTGTTGCGAAGTGACCAACGAACTCAAGCGCTTTGCTCCAACTGACGGCCCGCGCCGCGTTTTTTCAAATGAATCATCAACAGCGAAATGGCTGCCGGCGTAACGCCCGGGATACGCGAGGCCTGGCCCAAGGTTTCTGGACGGGTCGCGCCGAGCTTGCTCTGGATCTCTTTGGAGAGACCGGAAATATTTGTGTAATCGATATCCACAGGCAATTTGGTGTCTTCGCTGGCGCGCAGGCGGGCGATTTCATCCTGTTGACGATCGATGTAGCCGGCGTACTTGGTCTTGATTTCGACCTGCTCGGCAACCTGTGGATCTTCTGCGCCCCCACCGGTCACGGCGATCAGACCAGCGTAGTCGATTTCCGGACGGCTMAAGAGATTGAGCAGGTTGTATTCGTGAGTCAGTGGCGTGCCGAACTTTTCGGCAATGGCATCGCCTTGTTCGGTGCCCGGGCGTACCCAGGTGCTTTTCAGGCGCTGCTCTTCCAGTTCGATGCTTTCGCGTTTTTTGCAGAAAGCCGCCCAGCGCACGTCATCCACCAGGCCCAGTTCGCGACCTTTTTCGGTCAAACGCAGGTCGGCGTTGTCTTCGCGCAGAATCAGACGGTATTCGGCACGGGACGTGAACATCCGGTACGGCTCTTGGGTACCGAGGGTAATCAGGTCGTCAACCAACACGCCGATATAGGCCTCGTCGCGGCGCGGGCACCAGGCCTCTTTGCCTTGTGCGCGCAGCGCTGCGTTGGTCCCGGCGAGCAAACCCTGGGCACCGGCTTCTTCGTAACCGGTGGTGCCGTTGATCTGCCCGGCGAAGAACAGGCCGCCGATGACTTTGGTTTCCAGGCTGTATTTCAGGTCACGCGGATCGAAGTAGTCGTACTCGATCGCGTAGCCAGGACGCACGATGTGCGCGTTTTCCATGCCGCGGATCGATTGCACGATCTGCAATTGCACGTCGAACGGCAAGGATGTGGATATCCCGTTCGGATACAGCTCATGGGTGGTCAAACCTTCCGGTTCGATGAACACCTGATGGCTTTCCTTGTCGGCGAAGCGATGGATCTTGTCTTCGATCGACGGGCAATAACGCGGGCCGATGCCTTCGATCTCACCGGCAGCGGAATACATCGGCGAACGGTCGAGGTTCGCGGCAATGATTTCGTGGGTACGGGCGTTGGTGTGGGTAATCCAGCAGCTGACTTGCTTCGGATGCTGCTCTTTGGACCCCATGAACGACATCACCGGGATCGGCGTATCACCCGGTTGCTCGGACATCACCGAGAAATCCACAGACCGGCCGTCGATACGCGGCGGAGTACCGGTTTTCAAACGACCCACACGCAATGGCAGTTCACGCAGACGGTGAGCCAGCGCGATCGATGGCGGATCACCGGCGCGACCGCCGGAAAAATTCTGCAAACCGATGTGGATAAGTCCACCGAGGAACGTACCGGTGGTCAACACCACGGAATCGGCGAGGAAACGCAGGCCCATCTGGGTGACAACACCACGGACTTGTTCCTGCTCGACGATCAGATCGTCAGCGGCCTGTTGAAATATCCACAGGTTCGGCTGGTTCTCCAGGATTTCGCGGACAGCTGCCTTGTACAGAACCCGGTCTGCCTGTGCGCGGGTTGCTCGCACGGCCGGGCCTTTGCGGCTGTTCAACACGCGAAACTGGATACCGCCTTTATCGGTAGCCATGGCCATCGCGCCGCCGAGGGCGTCGATTTCCTTGACCAGGTGGCTTTTGCCGATCCCGCCAATGGCCGGATTGCAACTCATGGCACCGAGGGTTTCCACGTTGTGCGTCAGCAACAGGGTTTTAACCCCCATACGTGCTGAGGCCAGTGCTGCCTCGGTACCGGCATGACCGCCGCCGATGACGATCACTTCAAAACGGGAAGGGAAATCCACCACGCACCTCGTGCCTGCTTAAGTAGGTAATTCAGGAATAGTTTGAGCTCAGGTTTTTGGACCTGGTCGACAAGTATAGGGACTTCGCCCTTCCTAAAGAACCCTTTGCACAAAATTTAACCAGCTGTGGAAAACTCGGAGTTATAGAAATTAAAAAGAAAGAAATTTATTAAATCTTTGTTTTTATGTTTATTTCTATGCAGGCAACTATCTGTGGATAGATCTATGAAGCCCTTTGTTTTCAATGTGTACAGAGATTCAAAACCCTGTGTTCATGTGCCAATGAGGCCCTTGGATAACCGGTGTAAGCCTGTGGATGAAATGGGTGGTTATCCACAGAGACGGTTATGTTCAGTTTTAGAGCCCTGTTATCAACTGACCTTAGCTGCGGTTATTCACAGGGCTTAATCCACAGAAAAGTGCCGTTCGCTCGAAATTCGGGTACAGGAATTGCGCTCAAGCAGACGAAGTCCGCTCGGCACTGGAGGTTTTTTTCAGAAAAGGAGGGAGCAGACAGGCACGAATGGCCTGTCTGTGAATAACAGGAGGGCTACTTACCGATACAGAAGCTGGAGAAAATTCGCCCCAGCAGATCGTCAGAGCTGAAAGCACCGGTGATTTCACCCAGCGACTGCTGAGCCTGGCGCAAATCCTCGGCCAACAACTCGCCAGCGCCGGCCAGGGTCAATTGGGCACGGCCATGCTCGAGGGCAGTACTGGCATGACGTAGCGCCTCAAGGTGTCGCCGGCGAGCACTGAAGCTGCTTTCGGACGTTTGTTCATAGCCCATGCAGGCCTTGAGGTGATCACGCAGCAGCTCTAGCCCGACACCACCAGACTTGGCGCTCAGGCTGATGGTGACATGGCCGTCGTCGCTGACCTCCATGGCAATGGGTTCAGCCGTAAGGTCGGCCTTGTTGCGGATCAGGGTGACTTTCGCGGGATCGGGACGGATTTCGAGAAACTCCGGCCAGAGTGCGAACGGATCGAGGGCTTCAGGTGCCGTGGCATCGACTACCAGCAGTACCCGATCCGCTTCGCCAATGGCTTTCAAGGCACGCTCTACGCCGATTTTTTCCACATGATCATCGGTATCGCGCAGACCGGCGGTATCCACCACGTGCAGCGGCATGCCATCGATGTGGATATGTTCACGAAGCACATCACGGGTGGTGCCAGCAATTTCGGTCACGATCGCCGCTTCACGCCCGGCCAGTGCATTGAGCAGGCTGGATTTACCGGCATTCGGACGACCGGCAATCACCACGGTCATGCCGTCACGCAGCAAGGCACCCTGCCCGGCTTCGCGCATGACGGTAGATAACTCGTCGCGCACTTTGTCGAGCATGCTCAGGACGTGGCCATCGGCGAGGAAGTCGATTTCCTCTTCCGGGAAATCGATGGCCGCTTCGACATAGATGCGCAGGCCGATCAATTGCTCGGTGAGGTTATGCACACGTGACGAGAAGGCACCCTGCAGGGAGCGCAATGCGTTTCGCGCAGCCTGGGCAGAACTGGCTTCAATCAGGTCGGCAATGGCTTCGGCCTGGGCGAGGTCCAGTTTGTCGTTGAGGAAGGCGCGCTCACTGAACTCCCCCGGTCGGGCGAGACGGCAACCCAGTTCCAGGCAACGCTTGAGCAACATATCCAGAACGATCGGGCCACCATGACCTTGCAGCTCCAGCACATCTTCGCCGGTGAACGAGTTTGGCCCTGGAAAATACAGCGTGATGCCCTGGTCCAGCACCTCGTCGTTTTCACCGAGAAACGGACCATAGTGGGCAAATCGCGGCTTGAGCTCGCGACCGCTGAAAGCCTTGGCCGCAACGCTGGCCAACGGCCCGGAAATACGCACGATGCCTACACCGCCACGACCTTGAGCGGTGGCGACGGCGGCGATGGTTTCACGAGGAACGCTCATAAACCGGTATCCAGACAAAAGTGACAGATAGCAAAACGCCCCACTAGGGGGCGTTTTGAGTGGTTATCCACAGTGTAAATCAGGCAGCTGCTTTGGTAGCCGCTTCGATCTTACGCGTGATGTACCACTGTTGGGCGATCGACAGGCAGTTGTTCACTACCCAGTACAGCACCAGACCCGCCGGGAACCACAGGAAGAAGAAGGTGAAGATGATTGGCATCAGTTTCATCACCTTGGCCTGCATCGGATCCGGTGGAGTCGGGTTCAACTGCTGCTGGATGAACATGGTTGCACCCATGATGATCGGCAGAATGAAGAACGGATCCTTGATCGACAGGTCAGTGATCCACAGCATGAACGGCGCCTGGCGCATTTCGACGCTTTCCAGCAGAACCCAGTACAGCGAGAGGAAAACCGGCATCTGCACGAGGATTGGCAAGCAACCACCCAGCGGATTGATCTTCTCTTTCTTGTACAGCTCCATCATGGATTGCGACATTTTCTGCCGGTCATCGCCATGTTGCTCTTTCAGCGCGGCCAGTTTCGGTGCCACTGCACGCATGCGCGCCATGGATTTGTAGCTGGCAGCCGACAGCGGGAAGAAAATCCCTTTGATCAGCATGGTCAGGAAGATGATCGACCAGCCCCAGTTACCCACAATGGCGTGGATGTGTTGCAGCAACCAGAAGATCGGTTGGGCGATGAACCACAGAATGCCGTAGTCGACCGTCAGTTCCAGACCTGGGGACAACTCTTTCAGCACGGCCTGGCTTTTCGGACCGGCGTACAGAACAGCACTGGTCTCGGCCTTGGCACCCGGCGCAACACTCATCGATGGGCCGGTGTAGCCGATGATGTAGTTGCCTTTGCTGTCTTTACGGGTCTGGACGACGTTGTTTTCGCCCTTGGCCGGAATCCATGCGGTCACGAAGTAGTGCTGCAACCAGGCAACCCAACCGCCAGTGATGGTTTCTTTCAGCGGCGCCTTGTCCATGTCCTTCATGGACACTTTCTTGTACGGCTCGGAACTTGTCCACAGGGCAGCGCCCAGGTAAGTCGCGGTGCCGGTGGCGGTTGTGGAAGATGGATCGGCGCTGGCGTCACGCTTCAATTGCGCGAACATCGCACCGGACCAGGGCTGAGCGCTCTGGTTGTCGATCAGGTAGGAAACGGTTACGTCGTACAGGCCGCGTTTCAGGGTGAAACGCTTGATGTAGTTGACGCCGTCCTTGCTGAACTTCAGGTCTACGACCAATTGGTCCTGACCGTCAGCCAGTTGATAAACCTTCTTCTCCGAGGAATAAACCGGACGACCGGCCGGATTGGCATCCGGACCATTGCTGCCGATCAGACCGCTTTGCGCCAGATAAGTACGTTCGCCGCCGTTATCGAACAGCTGGAACGGAATTTCCGGGTGATCCTGACGACGCGGATACAGCGGCAGGGTCAGTTGGGCAACATCGCCACCTTGTGGGTCGACAGCCAGGTCCAGTACATCCGTTTTGATCTGGATGAGGTCCTTGCTCACAGCCACCGGCGTTTCAGCAGGTGCACTGGTGTCGCTTGCAGCACGTGGAATGTCGTCACTGGCGGAAGCGTTGGAGCCAGATGCCGTATCCGGCAGGCCCGATGCAGTCGTATTGGTGGCAACATTCTGAGTCGGCAGGGCAGCCTGGCCATAGTCCTGGTTCCATTTAAGAACCATAACGTAGGACACGATTGCCAGGGCGACGATCAGGATCGTGCGTTTGATATCCATGATTACTCGGCCATCGAAGAAGAACGGGAGGTAGGGATAGGTGGAACCGGGTCATAACCACCGGGATTCCACGGATGACAGCGACCTAAACGACGAAAGGTCAGCCAGCCACCGCGAAGAAGGCCATGATTTTCGATGGCTTCTAACGCGTAGCAGGAACAACTGGGGTAGAAACGACAGTGACTGGCCATCAGGGGACTAATGGCATAGCGATAAAACTGGATCGGAACGAGTGCCAGTTTACGCATCTGGACTGTCTACCCCTACAGTTTCGGTTTTGACTGCTGGTACCGGCGAACTGCGAGCCAGACGTTTCCAGAGTTTGCCGAAATGCTGAATCAATTCGGGGTTTTCTACATCACCCAAACCTTTGCGCGCGACGATAACGATGTCCCAACCGACCAGAGAGTCCTGGTTCAGGCGAAACGATTCGCGCATCAGACGTTTGAGGCGATTGCGCTCGACGGAGAGCTTTACGCTCTTTTTCCCGATAACCAACCCGAGACGGGGGTGATCGAGATCGTTGTTGCGCGCAAGGAGCAGGAGATTTTTCCCCGGAACCTTGCCGGTAGGGGAGTCAAAGACTGCCTTGAATTGCCGGGGGGTAAGCAGACGCTTTTCCCGACTGAAGTCCTGACTCACCTCCAGTGCCGGATTATCAAACTGCCAGACGCGCACGACCTTTGGCGCGACGACGCGACAGGACGGCACGACCGTTCTTGGTAGCCATGCGAGCACGGAAACCGTGGGTACGAGCGCGTTTGATAGTGCTTGGTTGGAAAGTACGTTTCATTGTCGTGTTACCTGGTTCGTCCACAACGGGCCGGAATGGCCCCCGTTTTAAGAGACCGGGGATTCTAGAGAAAGCAAGCCTTCAGGTCAATTTCCAACCAGCGTTTCCTTATAAATAGATCTCCGGGCGTTTTGCGCTGAACGAACCGTTGGCAAATATAAAAATAAGAAAGGAAAGTATTTAAAGCTTTTCTGTAAAGCTTATAAAAGCTAGGCCCGCACCCATCTGTGGATAAGTCGATTCAGCCCTTGTGTTACCTGATGTACAGAGAATGACAACTACAGTGGAAAACAGTGTTCAGCCTGTGCTGCGCTGTCGGATAACCTGTGTGTGGAAGCTCGGTTTATCCACAGGCCGGTTATCCACCGAGTTCCGCCCCCACTTGTGCAATGACCTTAACCCCGGTTATCCACAGAGCTTATGCACAGACCACTGGTCGTCTTTTTTGCGTATAAAACGGCGATTCTTCTTGGTCGATGAACCACCTTCGTGTGGATAAGTCGGCGTCTGGTCGCTACAATGGCCGCTTGTTTTTGCCTCACCGGCTTTCAACTTAGGGGATATCCGTGTCAGTGGAACTTTGGCAGCAGTGCGTGGAGCTTTTGCGCGATGAGCTGCCTGCCCAACAATTCAACACTTGGATCCGTCCACTACAGGTCGAAGCCGAAGGCGACGAGTTGCGTGTCTATGCACCCAATCGTTTTGTTCTGGACTGGGTCAACGAAAAGTACCTGGGGCGTGTTCTCGAATTGCTCGATGAGCACGGCAATGGCATGGCGCCTGCGCTTTCCTTGTTAATAGGCAGCAAACGCAGTTCGGCACCCCGTGCCGCGCCCAATGCTCCCCTGGCTGCCGCCGCTTCCCAGGCCCAGGCTGCTCAAGCGCCTGCCAGTCCACCGCCAGCACCTGCCGCCGCATCGACCAAACGTACGACGCGAAAAGTGGATGAGGTCACCGAGCAAGAACCTTCTCGTGACAGCTTCGACCCCATGGCCGGCGCCAGTTCGCAACAGGCCCCGGTTCGCGCCGAGCAACGTACCGTGCAGGTCGAAGGTGCGCTCAAGCACACCAGTTACCTGAATCGCACCTTTACCTTCGAGAACTTCGTTGAAGGTAAATCCAACCAGTTGGCGCGCGCCGCCGCCTGGCAGGTGGCAGAC
>NZ_JBFUIC010000077.1:0-21695 GCF_056402075.1 Pseudomonas sp. P4_C3 | reverse complement strand
GTTCACTTGAACGGCATCATCGCAAGCGGGGATGACGGTTTTGTGACGGGAAAATAACGCAAACGATTGCACTACCGGCGGTCGGAATTTTCTCAAGAACCGCTCTGGCTTGCCGATCACGCTTGGGTTGGATTGCGCGCCCCCGGCCATCGGCCGTGATCGCAGACAGGGAAGTCCGGACACTTTTCACGCCTTACCGGGGCGTGCCTCATTCCCGTCATGAGTACCATCCGATGCTTTTGCAAAAGTCCCTGAGAGCACAAATTCTCGCCCTGCTGAGCGGCAGCCTGCTGGCGACTCTGTTGATCGCGCTGGCGTGCTTTCACTTCCTGTCCAGCGGCGTGCATAGCTACGCCAATCTGATCGAAGGCCCGCTGYATACCTCGCAGTTGATCGATGAAGCCAACCTGCAATTCAAGGTGCAGGTGCAGGAGTGGAAAAACGTCCTGTTGCGCGGCAAGCAACCGGCGGACCTGAGCAGGAACTGGGGGCAATTCGAAGACCGTCAGCGCGATGTGCAAAACATCCTTGGCGAGCTGGCCGCGCAGAAGGGCATCGAGCCGCAACTCAAGAGCCGCATCGAGCGCTTGCGTGACGAACATCGCCAGTTGGGCGCGGCCTATCAGAAGGGCCGGGACGCGTTCGTGGCCGCCGGTGGTGACCCGACGGCAGGCGACGCGGCGGTCAAGGGCGTGGACCGCGCGGCCAGCGATCAGATGAGTGAACTGGTCAGCGAGTTGCGCAAGCAGGGCGCCGAACAATCGACGCTGATTAGCGCCGCCGCCGATCGCACGGTGATGCTGGGGATCATGGTGATGCTGGTTTCGGGGCTGCTGATCGGCCTGCTGAGCCTGTGGCTGGTCAACCGCAACCTGGTCGAGCCGATCCGCAACCTGATCGAGTACGTGGCGCAACTCAGCCAGGGTCGTTTTGGCGAGCGCGTGGCCAGCACTCGCCAGGACGAGTTGGGCAAACTGGCGATGGCCGCCAACACCCTGCGCGATTTCCTTGCCGAAACCTTCAGCCGTTTGCAGCGCAGCGCGTCTGACCTGGACAGCGCCAGCGGTGAGTTGAACTCGATCGCCACCGTGATGGCCGGCGGTACCAACGAGCAGTTCAACCGCACCGATCAGGTGGCCACGGCGATGAACGAAATGTCCGCTACCGCACAGGAAGTGGCCCGTCATGCCGCCGAAGCGGCACGGGCCGCCGATGATGCCGACCAGTCCGCCCAGCAGGGCGAAAAAGTCATGCAGGGCACCATCCACACCATCACCCAAATGCGCGGCGAAATCGCCAACACCGCCACGGTCATCCGCCAACTGGAAACTGACAGTGGGCGCATCGGCAAAGTGCTGGAAGTGATTCGCGGCATCGCCGAACAGACTAACCTGCTGGCACTCAACGCGGCCATCGAAGCGGCCCGCGCCGGTGAAGCCGGACGCGGATTCGCGGTGGTGGCCGATGAAGTGCGAAGCCTGGCCCAGCGCACGGCGGCGTCGATCATCGAGATCAACCAGATCATCCAGACCGTGCAGACCGGTGCAATCGAAGCAGCCCAGGCGATTGAAAGCGGTCAGTCGCGCAGCGAGCAGAGCGTGCAGCAAGTGACCGAGGCCGGCGCCATGCTCGAACGCATTACCCTGGCCGTGGAAGCCATCCGTGACATGAACCGCCAGATCGCCACTGCCGCCGAAGAGCAGACCTCGGTGGCCGAAGACATCTCGCGCAACCTCACCGAGATCACCAGCATCGCCAGTACCAACCTGGACAACGTGCAGCGCACTGAAGCGGCCAGCAGCAACCTGCATGGTTTGTCGGGGCAGTTGAACGAGGTGACGGCGCGTTTGAGCGCTTGAGTCCAGAATGCACAAAAGCCGCACGACTTCTCAATCGTGCGGCTTTTGTGCGCTTCGGGATCAGGTGTCCTGTTTGTTCTTCAGGACCTTGCCGTTGGAGGCATCGATGTCCACATCCCACTCGACGTTTTTGGCATCACGCAGTTCGACTTCGTACTCGTAACCGTTGAAGTAGTTGTCCAGTTCGGTTTTGGTGATCGTTGCACCCGGGTGCAGATCCAGCGCGATCCTGTTCAGATCTTCCAGCGACTTGATCTTGCCGTCCTTGACCAGTTGCGGGATCTCATCGACTCGCACATCGGCCTGGGCCAGGCCCGCGGCGAAGGTCAGGGTTGCAGCGGTCAACAAAGCAGTCAGGGTCTTCATGGGCTTCTTTCCTTGGGTGATCCGTTCAAGTGAGATCAGGTTACCTTGTGTAAATTAATCCACCCTTAAAACCCCCGACATGTCCTGCATCAATCCCTGTGGGAGCGTGGCTTGCCCGCGAAAGCGGAGGGTCAGTCAACGTGGATGTTGAAGCTGATGGCCCTATCGCGAGCAAGCTCGCTCCCACAGGTTTTGTGCAATTCGGCATCAGTAGCCGTTGTTCTGTAGCACCTGCGCCACACTCGCCGCCGCCGGGCGTTTATAGAACTTCAACAACTCACTGGCGCGATTGGTGAAGATGCCGTCGACACCGGCTTCCATGACTTTCTGGTAGTCCACCGTATCGTCGATGGTGTAGACGTGCACCAGCAGGCCCTGGTCGTGGGTGTACCGGTTCATCCACGGTTGCACCAGATCGGAGTAACTCTGGTCGCCGCCCTGGGTCAGTGCGGCGGACGGGCCGGTGCCGATGGCGCCCTGGGCCTTGGCGTAGTCGACCCAACGCTGGAATTCGGCTTTGTCCTTCGGTTCCTGTGCGGCGTAGTACGCGGCCTTGTCCTTTTCGCCGGACTCGGCAAATGTCACCTTGGACCTGGGCTCGATACTGCCTTCACCGACCCACAACAGCAGGATTTTCGGCACCGTTGGCATCTCCTTTTGCAGCAGTTCGAGGCTGCTCTTCTCGAAGGTCTGCAGGACCACCTTGCCTTTGCCCTGGCCGACTCCCAGTTCGCTTTTCGCCAGTTTCGAACCGGTCGGGCTCAGCCAGCCACGGTCCTGAAGTTTTTCCTTGAGGTCGTGTTCGATGCCGGGAAACTGCTTCGGCTCCTTGGTCTCGATGTACAGGCCGGGCTTGTGCAGGGCGTTGCCCTCGGCGATGTCGATGATTTCATCGAGGGTCAGAATCTTCAGGCCCGCGAAGGCGGGACGTGCGCGATCCGGGTACGCGGCATTGAACCAACTGCCCGCATCCAGGGTTTTCAGCTCGGCCATGGTGAACGCATTGGCCGGGCTGTCCTTGCGCTCGGGGAATTTGCTGGCGACGTCGGTGGTGCGTTGCAGATTGTTGTCGTGCAGGGCAAACAGCACGCCATCCTTGCTGCGCTGCAGGTCCATTTCCAGATAGTCGGTGCCCAGGTCGCGGGCAGTCTTGTAGGCGGCGGCGGTGGATTCCGGCGCATCGAACGACGCGCCACGGTGGGCGATCACCGCTGGATGCGGAATGCCCAAGCGGGTCGCCAGTGCCGCAGGGCCGGGTTCGCTGGCGGCCTGTGCATGGCCGAGGCCGAGCAACAGGCTCAGTAACAGGGCGCTTTTAGTAACGGTTGTGGGCATGGTCGAGATCCTTTCGCAATGAGTGAGCGGTCCCTTTTAACAACTGATCTTTGCAGGCGCTATCRCGAGACCGACACAAACCTGTCTAAAGCTGATTTTCGTCAGCGCTTTTGTGCACCCGTTTGCAGTACGCTGGGGCCCTGCAATTTCCCCGGCAGAGGGAAACGCAGGCCCTGCGTGCAAACCAACGATCACCATTGCGGGGTTTACCATGCGCATCACTTCCCAGCTCATCTGCCAGGCTGCCGACCAACTCAAAGGCTTCGTCGGCCTCAACCGCAAGACCGGGCACTACATCGTGCGCTTCAGCGAAGACTCGTTCGGCATGGACGTGGCGGACGACGGCATCATCCCGACCAGCGAATTCGTCTGGGCCACTGGTCCCGGGCAGACCGTGACGCTCAAGCGCGAATTGATTCAGTTGTTGCTGGACCAGAACATCGATGACCGGATCAACATCACCGAGCCGTTGCGGGTGTACATGAACCGGCGGGAAGTGCCGGAGATTTCGGCGGTTCGCAGTTTGGTTCAGGGCTGAGTTTTTGCGGTGAATTGACTGGCCCCATCGCGAGCAAGCTCGCTCCCACAGTGTGTTGTGTCGGGTACATGACTTGCGTACACCCACACACCCTGTGGGAGCGAGCTTGCTCGCGATGGCGGCCAGAAGAACTCTAAATCAGTTACTGATTGAACCCATAAGCCCGCTCAACCCGGCACACCCGCGTATGACACCGCGAATACCAGGTCGAGCGCCCACGCTCGCGAATCGCACTGTGCTCCGGATGATGCTTCCACGCCAGAATCGCCGCCTCACTGGCCCAGTACGACACCGTAATCCCAAGCCCATCCTCGCCCCGCGCCGATTCCACCCCGAGAAACCCCGGCTGTTCACAGGCCAGTTCCAGCATCCGTGCGGCTGCTTCTGCGTAACCCTGGTCACCTTCGGTGCGCACCGAGGTGAAGATCACCGCGTAATAAGGCGCGGCTGGCGTATCGGCGATCATGACGACCGCCCCGCACAGGCTTCGACAAAGGCGCCAACCAACGGCGGCAAGACGCCCTTGAGCGCCGCTCGCTCGGGCTGGAACAAGGTCGCGACAAAGAACGGATGACCGCTGAGTTCGACCACGCGCAGTCCTTGTTCCGAATCGTGGCCGACGGCGTGCAGTTCGCGCTTGAGCAGCTCCCTTTCGAACTGCGGATTCACCCCATAACGACAGCGATAGCCTTCACGAGTTTCGGTGCTTTCGTACGCATCGGCGATCAACGAACCCTCAAGCAAATGAATCGTATCGACTGCCTCCACCAGCGCGCACGACAGTGGCGTCAGCAGCGCCCGCGTTGCATCGGGTGAAGTCTCGCCGTGTTCGGCATCCGACCAGCCCAGCACATTGCGCGCGTATTCCAGCACCGCGTGTTGAAAACCACCGCAGGTGCCGAGGAAAGGTCGCCGTCGTTCGCGGGCAAAACGGATCGCTGTCAATGCGCCGTCCGTACTGCGGTAAGGGCTGGCCGGTACACACCAGAAGCCATCGAAGGTGTGCAGCGGTGACTCGGCGTGGATTTCATCGGTGGGCAGCCATTGCCATTGCACATTCAGACCGCTGTGTTCAGCGGCCTTTTCGAGGGCGACGGGAATGGCCTGGTGGGCGGTGACGTGTGGGTCGCAGTCGCCGATCAGGGCGATGCGAATCGGGCGGTTTTCCATGAGTGGCCTCTGCACTTGTTGATTCCTGATGCCCACTATAGATTGGCGTTCACGCACTCAATATTGGCGTTCTCCCAAGTGATCAATGCAGTGGCGCACTATCGACTGGACTATCCGGACCTGGCCCTGATCCTCGCACTGGTACGCGGCGGTTCTCTGGCCCGGGCTGCGCAACTGCTGAAAGTGGATGTCTCGACGGTGTTTCGAGCGGTGCGCCGGCTGGAGGCAGCACTGGGCCAGCAACTGTTCGAAAAAAGCCGCGCCGGTTACCTGCCCACCACCCTGGCGCAGTCCCTGGCTGAACAGGCCGAGCGCGCCGAGCAGGCGCTGGAGGCTGCGCGCATCGGTGTCGAGCAGGGCGGTGAAGTGATCAGCGGCATCGTGCGCCTGACCTGTACCGATTCGGTCCTGCAAGGTTTGCTGTTGCCGGCGCTGGCGCAGTTCATGCCGAACTATCCGGCGCTGACCCTCGAACTCAGCACGTCCAATGATTTTGCCAACCTCAGCCGTCGGGATGCCGATATCGCCCTGCGCCTGACCCGCACGCCGCCGGAGCATCTGGTGGGACGGCGACTGGCGGATATTGCCTACCGCGTGTGCGCCAGCGAGCGATACCTGCAATCGGTCAACACCACTGACCTGGCCTCATTGACCTGGATCGCCCCGGATGAATTCCTGCCTGATCACCCGACCGTTTCCTGGCGTCGCCAAGCCTGGCCTGGCGTAACGCCGGGTTATCGCTGCAACAGCATGCTGTCGGTGACCGAGCTGGTCAGGGCGGGGCTGGGGGTCGCGGCGTTACCGGACTTTTTGATCGGCGACGGATTAAAGCCACTGGGCGAGCCGTTGCACGGATACGACACCGCGCTGTGGCTGCTGACCCGTCCCGACTGTCGCGCCTTGCGCTCGGTGGTCACCTTGTTCGATGAGTTGGGACGGGCGCTGAAACTGCCGTGAAACCGTTCAGGTTCTTGGCTCATCCTTGCGCACCAGGTGCTGATGCATTTCCGTGGTCAGGTTTTCGATGCGCTCGGTAAGGCTCTTGGTCATCTCCGTGAGACGGGTGTTCTGCTCAAGCAACTCCAGCAGTTGCGCAGTGTTTTTCGCGGCTTGCGCCTGTCGCTCACTGTTGGCGGTCGCCAGCGCTTCGCGGTGCTGCGCATCGGCCTCGGATTGGGCTTTGTCCCTCGCAGCCTGGCGAGTCTGGGCCAACAGAATCAATGGCGCGGCATAGGCCGATTGCAGGCTGAAAGCCAGGTTGAGCAGGATGAACGGGTACAAATCGAAATGGGTGAAACCGGACAGGTTGAGGCACACCCAGATCACCACGATCAGCGTTTGTGCGCCGAGAAAAGTCGGTGTGCCGAAGAACCGCGCAAAGGCTTCGGCGCGCAGGGCAAACTTGTCATTGCCAAAGGTCGGCGCGAGGTGGGCATGAGGGCGATGGAAACGCAGGTGATCGACGTGGGCGGCGGTTTCGTGGCTCGTGCTGGTCATGATGCTCTCTGTCTGGTGCTGGGACTGAGGCTCACTATAGCCTCAGTGCCAGTTTCATTCTGAAACACATCGCGCCATTCAAATCAGAGCCATCAATCCATCGACACTGCCGTCGACCTTGTCATTTATTGCACCTGATAGCAGGCCAGAAACATGTCCAGCGCGGAATCCGCCACCGTGTTTTGCTCCTTGGCTGACAAGCCGGGTTGCCCCATGGAAATCTGTGGCCAGAATGCAAAGGACTTGAGCAGGCCATGGATCTGTTGAGCGGCGAATTCGGGAGCCACGGGCTTCAATCGGCCATCCGCTTGAGCGGCTCGAATCCACACTGTCAGCCCTTCTTCGCGTTCGCCCATTCGCGCCACCATATCCTGCGCCCGCTCCGGGGAATGAATCGTCGCCGCTATCGCCACCCGCGCCAGGTCGAGAAAATTGTCATCGCCCATCATTTGCAGCTTGGCCATCAGCAACCTGCGCAGTTGATCGCGCAGCGGCAGGTCGGGACGGTAGGACGTTTTCTGTTCTGCCGTCACCCGGATCCATAACTGATTGAGGATCTCGGCGAACAACTCTTCCTTGCTGGGAAAGTGGTTGTACACCGTGCGCTTCGACACGCCGGCAGTGGCAGCAATCTTGTCCATGCTGGTGATCTCGAAACCGTTGTCACGGAATTCGTTGATCGCGGCTTGAATGATCGCTTGGCGTTTTCGGTCGGTGAGGCGCTGTGGAGCTGTCATAAGTACGCTTCGGCAGGAAGAAGGGGGGAATTACACTCAGCAGTTTACTTGTCATCGACTTTGATGCAACCTAGAAACTACACTGTGCAGTGTAATGTTTTGTTAATCCTGCCCAGTAAAAATAGAAAGTCCGGCTGATGCGTGCGTGCCTTGGCCATTTATCGTCCCAAAGCGGAGAATCGCGTCATGCGCGGTTTTTCTGGAGTCATTCAGTCATGGCCAATTCAACCTCCCCGGCGGACAACGCCTCCACACCTGAAGCGTCCCGACAGGCTCAAGGGCAGTATCAAAACTTCACGCCGGTGCAACGTTTAAGTTTTGGCAAAACCATGGGCATCCTGTGGAACGTGCTGTTCCACAAACCGCAAAACACCCGCCCGAGTACGCCCGTCCCGGTGCAAGCCCTGACTCGAGCCGCATTGATCGCCGCGCCCAACCACAGCGTCTATCGCCTGGGCCACTCTACGGTGCTGCTCAAGCTGCGCGACAAATTCTGGATCACCGACCCGGTCTTCGCCGAGCGTGCCTCGCCCGTGCAATGGGCCGGCCCCAAACGTTTCCACCAGCCACCGATCAGCCTGGAAGAATTGCCACCGATCGAAGCGGTGATCCTGTCCCATGACCACTACGACCACCTGGATTACCAGGCCGTGCTGAAGCTCGCGGACAAGACCAAATACTTCCTTACCCCGCTGGGCGTAGGCGACACCCTGATCAAGTGGGGTATCGACGCCAGCAAAGTCCGCCAACTGGATTGGTGGCAAGGCACGGAAGTCGAAGGCATCCAGTTCATCGCCACCCCGTCGCAGCACTTTTCCGGCCGTGGCCTGTTCGACAGCAACAGCACCCTCTGGGCCTCGTGGGTGATGATCGACGGCGACACACGCATCTTCTTCAGCGGCGACAGCGGCTACTTCGACGGCTTCAAACGCATCGGCGAACAGTACGGCCCATTCGACCTGACCCTGATGGAAACCGGTGCCTACAACGTCGACTGGCCGCACGTGCACATGCAACCCGAACAAACCCTGCAAGCCCACCTCGACCTCAAGGGCCGCTGGCTACTGCCGATCCACAACGGCACCTTCGACCTGTCGATGCACGCCTGGTACGAACCCTTCGACCGCATCCTGGCCCTGGCCTGGGAGCGCAACGTATCGATCACCACGCCGCAGATGGGCGAGGCGTTCAACTTGATGCATCCGCAGCGCGGTGGTGCGTGGTGGCTGACGGTGGAAGGGGAGAGTGAGCGGGTGGTGGTGCAGAACGCGTAGAGTTGTGATCCCGGCCGGTCTGCGGACCGGCTTGGGAGCTCAACTAAATCAGTTAGCCACGCTAGTTCTTTAACTGCTCAAGGAACCCCGAGATCTTTGCCACGCTCAGGTCGCGAAACTTCCCTCGAAGTATTTCGTTTAGTTCTTCGATAGACATTCCGAGCTTCTGCGCGGCGCCAGTCTTACTCAGCTGACCGCTTTCCAGCAGAATGCCAATCTTCATAACGCATTCAGATTTGGTCCGCATATCACCAGCATCGGGAATGCCCAGTGCCTGATATACGCAGTTATCGCCATCGTCGATTTCGTTCATCTGTTGACCCTCACTCCACCATCGCAAAATCCGCCCGACCAACCGGATTCGGCGTAGACCCTTTCACATTCATCCCTCGACCCGGCGCAAACCCCGGGAAGAACACCAACCCCTCCGATTCGAACCGATAGGCCAACGCCAGGCGCGTGACATCCAGCACCTCCTGTCGTGCCTCGAAGCGTTGAATGGCCTCCACCGAAACCCGGGATTCCCGCGACAGCTCTTGCACACTCCAACCCAGCATCGCTCGGGCCTGGGCGCAGTGGGCCGGGGTGAATTGGAAGAGGGCGATACGTTCCAGGGTGATTTTCATCGCTTGAGAGGCCATGGTGTTCTCCGGGCTCGAGAGTGTTGGTCAAAATATACTGTGTTTTTGTACAGTTGTTTTGAGCCCGGATCAAACGCATTTTTTGATTTGTCTTTTCAGCCAGACGAACGGCACTGCGCTTATTTGCCCGCCAACCCCGGCGCTTCCCGCACAATAAAGTGATCCAGGTTTTCAATGTTGGCGCTGAACACCCCGAACGTCTGCTCGGGGTTTTTCTTGCTCGGCACCTGCTTCAGCTCGGGCGTCACCCCGTAAAAGAAGCAATACAGCTCCCGCCCACTCTCGATGGCGTGCTTGATCTCCTCCAGGAACGCCTTGCGTTTGCGGTAGCTGTCGATGAGTTTTTTGCTCAGGTAGACATTGACCGAGTAAGGCTTTTTCTCGAACCAGACCTTCTTCTCGAAGTCGATGCGAAAACTCTGGGTGTAGTCCTTGATCTCCTTGACCTTGCCCCAGTAAATCAGTCCCTTGTTGTCCTGCAGGTATTCGATCTTCTTGAAAAACGACCCGTAAGGCGCGGTGTGCTCGCCAATCTTCAGCGGCAYGCGCTTGAGCAAATCCTTGTCGTCGAAGTTTGAAACGAAACACTCCACCGGATGGGCAAAGACGCTGGTCTTGTCTGGGGCCGATTCCCTGCTCGGTTGCTCGAGGTTACTAGCAGCCTTAGGCGCCAATGGCTTATCCCGAACCACATCGGCAATCACCACCGGACTGGACGGCTTACGCACATACTCCCGCCGAGTCAGTAACAATTCCGACGGGAAATGTTCCTCGCGACTGTCATCCGTTTCCGCCTCATCCGCCCCCGACGCCGGCGTCTTCAAGCTGACATAAGGGCAACCCTCGACATGCCGCGTACTTGGCAAGTTCTTGAAGTGCGGCGTGCGCACGTAATTCACGCTCTTGGCGTTGAACGTGCCTAGCTCATTGGCCGTATCGAACGCCAGGCGACAGGCATCGTTGGGGCACTGGAAGTGTTCCCTGGCGGAATCGAAATCCATCGTCTCGTCGAAATTCAGGTCCCGAACGTCGTAGATCGACAACTTGTCGTTGAGGCTGAGGCAGTAGGCGAGGTCGAATTTCATGTCGGGTTCCAGGTCCTTTAGGTGACCAGCTTCCAGTGATGGCGCATTCGAAGCAATAGCTACACTGAGATCACTTCGATATCGCCGAGTCTGCAGAGTCCATCAAAGAGGGAATGCTGACTGTAGGAGCGAGCTTGCTCGCGATGGTCGTTAACGATTACGCGTGTTTACAGGTTAAACGCAGCGCTCTTGAGTCCATCGCGAGCAAGCTCGCTCCTACAGAATTTTTAAATGAACAGCATTACATCAACGAGGGCGGTTAATGAGCCATTCAGATGCTTCGCCGCCCGTTTCGGAGCCGGGTCGGATAGCCCGCCGGGACGAGCAGACCGGTTGGCGCCGCTGGCTACCGGGACTGGGCATGCTGCGCGAATACCAATGGGCATGGCTGCGTTACGACATCGTGGCCGGCCTGGTGCTGACCACGATGCTGGTGCCCGTCGGTATCGCCTATGCGGTGGCTTCGGGCGTGCCGGGCATTTATGGCCTCTACGCGACCATTGTTCCGCTGCTGTTTTA
This sequence comes from Pseudomonas sp. P4_C3, assembly GCF_056402075.1. Classification (NCBI taxonomy): domain Bacteria; kingdom Pseudomonadati; phylum Pseudomonadota; class Gammaproteobacteria; order Pseudomonadales; family Pseudomonadaceae; genus Pseudomonas; species Pseudomonas sp. P4_C3. Next base: position 10,674 of record NZ_JBFUIC010000077.1, on the reverse strand, counting down.
TGCCTTGTTCGGCCCCAGCCGAATTCTGGTGATGGGGCCGGATTCCTCCCTGGTGGCCGTCATCCTTGCCGTCATCCTTCCACTCTCCGGCGGCGATCCGCTGCGTGCCGTCGCCCTGGCGGGGATGATGGCGATCGTCTCGGGAGCGGTGTGTATCCTGGCCGGTATGGCACGCTTGGGTTTTATCACCGAGCTGCTGTCCAAACCGATCCGCTACGGCTACATGAACGGCATCGCACTGACCGTATTGATCAGCCAGTTGCCCAAACTGTTCGGTTTTTCGATTGAGTCCAACGGTCCGTTGAGAGACCTGTGGGCTATTACCTCAGCGGTGATGGAGGGAAAGGTCAACTGGACCACCTTCATAGTGGGCGGGCTTACCCTGGCGGTGATCCTGCTGCTCAAACGATGGCCGCGGTTGCCGGGCATCCTGATCGCGGTGGTTGGCGCGACGGTCGCGGTGGGAGTACTCGACCTTGCGACACGCTCCGGCGTGAAGGTCCTCGGTTCGCTCCCGCAAGGCTTGCCCGGATTCGCCATCCCCTGGATCACCACCGCCGATATGGTCCCGGTGTTGATCGGTGGTTGCGCCGTCGCACTCGTCTCGTTCGCCGACACCAGCGTGCTCTCCCGTGTCTATGCGGCGCGGACCCGTACTTACGTCAACCCGAACCAGGAAATGGTGGGCCTGGGCATCGCCAACTTGGCTGCCGGTTTTTTCCAAGGCTTCCCGATCAGCAGCAGTTCGTCACGTACGCCCGTGGCCGAGGCTGCCGGTGCCAAAACCCAACTGACCGGCGTCGTCGGCGCACTGGCGGTTGCCCTGTTGCTGCTGGTGGCGCCGGACCTGTTGCAGCATTTACCGTCCAGCGCACTGGCGGCGGTGGTGATCGCCTCGGCCATTGGCTTGATCGAAATCACCGACCTGCGCCGGATCTATCGCATCCAGCGTTGGGAATGCTGGCTATCGATTGTCTGTACGGTCGGCGTGGCCGTGTTCGGCGCGATCGAGGGCATCGGCCTGGCCATCGTGATTGCGATCATTGAGTTCCTCTGGGATGGCTGGCGCCCGTACTCCGCGGTGTTGGGCCGCGCCGATGGAGTCAAGGGCTACCACGACATCAAACGCTACCCCGACGCGCGTCTGATACCCGGCCTGGTCCTGTTTCGCTGGGATGCGCCCTTGTTCTTCGCCAATGCCGAGCTGTTCAGCGACCGAGTGCTGGACGCCGTGGCGGCATCGCCCACGCCCGTGCGTTGGCTGGTGGTCGCCGCAGAACCAGTCACCAGCGTCGACGTGACCTCCGCCGACATGCTCGCCGAATTGGACGACACCCTGCACGCGGCGGGCATCGAGTTGTGCTTTGCCGAGATGAAGGACCCGGTCAAGGACAAGCTCAAGCGGTTTGGATTGTTTGCGCGTTTGGGGGAGACGGCGTTTTTTCCAACGGTCGGGGCGGCTGTGAATAGCTATGTCGCGATGTATTCGGTGGATTGGGTGAAAGGATAGGTGCTCCCGTCATTGGACAAGCCCCCATCGCCTGACTAGCGTTGTCTGGCAGATCGAATCGCCGCATGCCGCTGGGTCAAGCGCCGGATCAGGCGAATTGTCCAGCCATCCAAGCCTTGATTGCCGTGAAACCCGAGAGATCGAAATAGAGACTTCACAGCAAGGAGCGCACCATGCCGAACAACTGGCCCGCCGGGATTGAGCACGTTGTCGTACTGATGATGGAAAACCGATCATTCGATCATCTGCTGGGGGATTACACCCGCATCAACCCGGCGTGTGACGGTATCGACCGTAACGCGCCCAGCACCAATGCGCTGAAGCTGGCCAATGGTAATTCGACGGTGATCACTCAGGCATCGGAGTTCCCGGAGAACTACAGCCTGTGGGCGCCGCCACCCCCTCTGCCTCCGGCGCTGCCGCCGAGCAACAGCGAGGGTTTCGACCTTGGCCACGAGTTCGTCAACGTAGAGAAACAACTGGGCGTCTCCTTCAAGACCAGCCCGGCCAACCCCACGCTCGCCGGTTTTGCCCAGGACGCCTACGACAAGGCCCGCACCGACCTGAAGGTGTACAAAACCTGGTCGCAATCCATGGCCCAACGGGCGATGAACTACATCCCGTTCGGCGCCACCCCGGCCGACGATACGTTACCGGCAATTCATGGACTGGCACGCAATTTCACCGTGTGTGATCGCTGGTTTTCCTCAGTGCCAGGCCCAACCTGGCCGAACCGTTTTTTTGCCATGCTCGGCGGTTGCAATGGTCACTTGCTGATGCCCTCCACCGGCACAGTGCTGGCCGGGATCAAAAGCCTGATTGCGCAATTCGGCGGCGAGAGTATTTTTTCGCTGCTGCGCAACAATGGCCACGACGCGCGCATTTATTCCGACGGCGCAGTCCCGCTGGCGGCGTTGGTCAAGGGTGGTTTGCAGCACCTGAGCATCGACGACTTCAAGTCGGACGTTGCCGGCAACAAACTCCCCGAACTGTCGTGGATCGAGCCGAGTTATGGCCTGCTCAACGGCAAGCTCGGGCCCAACGTGTCCCATCATCCGCCTGAAGACCTGCGCTTTGGCGATCAGTTTGTCGGTGAGATATTCAATGCCTTGTCGGCCAACACCGCTGTCTGGAATAAAACCCTGTTCGTGCTGCTGTACGACGAGCATGGCGGCTTCCATGACCACGTGGTGCCGCCGACTTGCGTGGCGACCGGTTCAACGGTCGATGTCCCCTGGAAAAATCCTTTCACCCGGCTCGGCGTTCGTGTACCGGCGATCCTGGCTTCGCCGTGGCTCAAGCCAGGCTTGATACCCTGGACAGGCGATGTCCAGGCGCAGCATTACGATCACACCAGCCTGCTGGCGTTTCTTTGCGATCACTTCAAATTGCCACGCAGCGCCCTCGGCCCACGGGTGGTCGCCGCGCAGCACTTCGGCAATGCGCCCATCTGGCGCACTGCACCGGGTGTATCGGCTGCGCCAAAGTTGACGGCCACCGTGGTGCCGAGTCGCGCCGGGTTGCCATTGATCGAGTCCGAACTGGCGACCCAAAGTCGACAGGTGGTGGACAGCGCTACCGGTTACCTCGACGGCCTCGATCCAGAGCAGATCTGGAAGAGCAGCGCCCAATGGGTCAGCGGTTTTCTCGGCAACCGCAGCCGTGCCTTGGCTGATCCGGGGCAAGYGGCACTCACGCCGGCCGCGCCCAGTGCGGACAGTCTGGAAGCGAAACTGCGGCGCCTGCAGGATTTGATGGTCACTGCCCAAGGGCAAACGGTGCCACCGGTTGCGGCGCCGGCCAGCAAAGCCCTGGTCGAGCCAGGGGCGGAGGTCGCGCCAACACGGCTGCGTGTCCTGTGCCTGCCCGGTGTCGGGTTCAGCCGGGCAACGGGCGGGCAGGGCGGCATCGACGCGAACTGGCAGGAGCAATGGCGCACATTGATCCGCACTCAACTGGCACAGAACGGTCGCCCCATCGATGACCAGGACATCGACTTTCTGATTTTTGATGAGCAGCTCAAGGAAGGACCGGATTTCGCCCAGATCACCCGAGGCCTGGCGATGCTGAGGGCCGACGCCAGGGGCAAGGCCGACGAGAACTTCGGCAGTTGGGGCCTGCCGGTCAATCAGATGCTGCGCACCACGGTGGGCGCCCTCGTGCAATGGATCGAAGACGCCGATTTGCGCACGGAGTTGACTCAACATCTGCTCACAAAGATCGAGGCATTCAATCCGCAGATCATCTTCGCCCAAGGCCTGGGCAGCCTGATCGGCTACGACGCCCTGCGCCGTTCGGTGGCGAAAAAAGGTTCGGCGCTCAAGCGCATCGATGGCCGAGTATTCGTCAGTTTTGGCTCACCGATCGCACTGCCGCTGGTGATGCGCGAAGTGTGGGGCGGGCGGGTCTTGCGCCTGAGCGAAAACGGCCGAGGCATCCGCCGCTGGTTCCACCTCCATAACCCCAACGACGGCTTGCTGACCCGGCCGATCACTTCGCCGGATTCCGCGCGAGTCGACCTGCAAACCGAATTCACCTTGCCATTGCGCGATGATCTGCTCGACCTCAATCACGCCGCCCAGGCCTACTTGTCGTCACCCACCAGCCAGACCGGCCTCTGGCCGCAACTGGCCCGCGATGTGGTGGCCGCACGGGCACTGGAAGTGCCGGCGTTCCTGTCCCGCAGTGGCCAACGCAAACGCCGCGCCCTGGTGGTCGGCATCAACGATTACCGCGACCCGAGCGCACGCCTCGACGGCTGCATCAACGACACCTACCTGATCAGCCGCATGCTTCAGGAAAGCGGCTACGACGCCGGCGACATCCGTTTGCTGCACGACGCCCGAGCGACCCGAGCCAACTTCGTCGAGCGCCTCGAATGGCTGGTGGAAGGCGCCCGCGCCGGGGATGAGCGCGTGTTGTTCTACTCCGGCCACGGCACTCAATTGCCGGTCTACAGCAGCAGCGGCGAAGCCGACTGCATGGACGAAACCCTGGTACTCCACGACTTCGACTGGGACGACGAAAGCACCCACTTCACCGACAAACTGTTCCGCCAGTTCTACAGCCACCTGCCATTCGACCCGGACGGCCACGGCGCCAAACTCACCGTCATATTCGACTGCTGCTACGCCGGCGGCATGACCCGCGGCAACGGCCGCGTGCGCGGCATCACCCCACCCAGCGACATCCGCCACCGCATGCTGCGCTGGGACCCCTACGCCGGCGACTGGGACCGCCGCGTCTACGCCGTCGACGCCGACCGCCGCGACTTCAGCGAACAAGACAACAAAACCCGCGGCCTCACCCGCACCCGCACCACCCAAGGCGCCGCCGCCGGCCTGCGCCCCGAGAAAAAAGCCCAACTGCTGCGCCAAGGCAAACTCTACGGCCACCACGGCCCCTACATGCCCCTGATGCTCTACGCCGCGCGGGAAAACGAAAAGGCCAGCGAATATGTGGCGGGCTCCAACCACTACGGCGCCTTCACCTACGCCCTGGTTGAACAACTGCGCAAATTGCACCAGGAGGATGCGACGTTGGGGTTTGATCAGTTGATTGAGCGGGTGGGGAGTGTGCTGAGCGCCAGGTCGTTGGGGCAGACACCGGAGATCGTTGGGCCGAGTGGGGTGAGGGCGGCGGTGTGTCCGTGGCGGATTAGTGGGTTGGGGAGGTGAGGGGGCTGGCCTATCGAAAAGCTACGGCTTCGGCTAGTTTGGCTAACTCCATGGAGGTGCCAAATGACTGAGCGGGTAAAAGTAAACATGCGCGAAGCCAAATCACAGCTTTCTCAACTTGCTGAGCGCGCATGGAATGGTGACAACGTTGTGATTACCAAAAACGGTAAGTCTTACCTGGATCTGTTACCCCATCTCGATACAGCCCGGGYGCGAAAGCCTGGGCGGTTGAAGGGGGCAATTCGGATGTCTGCGGATTTCGACAAGACTCTCGATGATCTAATCGATGGATTTGAGGACCGTCTATGAGGTGCTTGCTGAATTGATGTTTCCCAAGCCGACGCAGATCCCCTGTAGGAGCGAGCCTGCTCGCGATTCGCAAGACCAACGCAGCAACCAAGCCAGCCACCAACCTTGTGGCGAGGGGGCTTGCCCCCGTTGGTCCGCGAAGCGGCCCCAAATGCTGCAACTTGGGTACATCAGATAAACCGAATTGTGCGGATTGACTGCTGCTCGCCTCAAAAAAATGGCTGTCTGAAACTCGGACAGCCAAGAAAATTCAGCGGTCCTGATAACACAGACGTTCCCGAGCCAACCGCAGACCCCCTGTGGGAGCGAGCTTGCTCGCGATGGCATAGGTGAATATGTCGCATAAACAAAGTCTGCCACCGAGTCCCTAAGTGGACTTCGCTCGGCAGAACGACTGTTTGATGATCGGCGGTCGAGTGCTTCTAATCTCCGTAGCCTCGCCTCTCTGTACTGCTTTACCCGTGATATCAATGTGGTTACCGTTGTAGGATTAATCTCCTGCGGCTGTAGCCTGTTTCCATGGTCGGGTTTTGGTTCCTATAACTCCTACCGACTTTGATCGAGCCGCCACCACGCGATGCCCATTTTTTGCTCATGTAGCCAAGGAAAGCGACTCGATGACCTCGCCTGCACTCAACCAGATTTTGTTTGGCCCCCCCGGTACCGGGAAGACTTTCGCCACCATCGAGGTAGCGCTAGAAATCCTTGCTCCTGAGTTTCTTCAGACCAACAAAGAAAATCGGGCTGCGCTGAAAAAGCGCTTCGATGAGTTAGCCGCAGACGGACATGTCGAGTTCGTCACGTTTCATCAAAGCTTCAGCTACGAAGACTTCGTTGAAGGCCTACGTGCGGAAAGCGGAGACGACGGGCAATTGCGCTATGAAGTTGTTGATGGTGTGTTCAAAAACTTGTGTACCACTGCCAGCGCTAAAGTCACCCAACAAGCGCCAGCGCCTATGGACATTGAGCAGCGTCGCGTCTGGAAAATGTCATTAGGCAACATTCACGGAGACGATGCGTACATTTTTGATGAGTGCAAAGAAAACAGCTATGCCTTGCTTGGTTACGGCGGGTGCATCGATTTCAGTGGTTGCAAGAGTAGGGAAGACATAGCCCAACGTTTCGCGGAGGCAGGCGAGGTTCTACCTCAAAATGCGTATGGGATTACCGCCGTTTACAGCTTTCTGCTGAAGATGAAAATTGGTGATTTGCTGGTAGTGACCGAAGGGAATAGTAAGTTCCGGGCGATTGGAGAGGTGACTGGCGAGTACCGATGCCTGAGTGGCGAAGATCGTGAGTTCGAGTACGGCCAATGCCGCTCGGTGAAGTGGCTACGAATTTATGAACCGGCCCTGCCACATGATCAACTCATGAATGGAAAGTTCACCCAGCGCACGCTTTACGAATTGAGTCCTGGATCGTTGGACCGCAGTAAGCTGGCTCAACTACTGGGTGCTGAATCTTCGGTTGCTACAACAGAGGTTGGCCCGAGCGAGCTTTTTAAACTGGGTGATAACTTCGGAACCGGTTACGTTGTAACCCATGCTTCTGCCGATATTGTGGAGTTAAGTAAACCTAAAGGTAACCAATTGCCTATAGGTATGAGTATTCTGAGTACGCTTGCAGGCTATGTGCGAGAAGGTCGTTTATCCATTGCAGATATACGCAACCGGCTCTTATTTAAAAAAGTACCGGAAACCAAGCTTGATCCACACTTGGTCAATGGTTATCTCAATGTTTTGCCCGCCTTGGTTGAACACCTCTTGAAGGTTTCGTCTAACCACTCAGCGGTAACGGTAAAAGCTCCGGGAAATGATGCCCGCGTACTGATCATTGACGAAATAAATCGCGGCAATATCTCTCGGATTTTTGGTGAGCTGATCACGTTAATCGAACCTTCCAAACGCGCGGGAGCCGATGAGGCTTTGAGAGTTACACTGCCATACTCGAAGCAGCATTTCAGCGTACCAAGCAATGTCTATCTAATTGGTACTATGAACACTGCTGACCGTTCATTGTCCAGCCTAGATATCGCATTGCGTCGTCGTTTCACTTTTCGTGAAATGCCGCCTAAGCCGGAGTTGCTGAAAGATATTGCCGTGGACGAACTCAATGTTGCCCAACTCCTGATAGTGATGAATCAGCGAATCGAGATGCTGCTTGATCGAGATCATTGCTTAGGGCATGCGTATTTCATGCCGTTAGTGAGTGATCGAACGCTGGAACGGTTGGGGCAAATCTTTCGCGAGCAAGTGCTTCCGTTGCTACAAGAGTACTTTTTTGAAGATTGGCAGCGGATTCAGTGGGTACTCAACGATCATCGAAAATCCCCTGAAAATTGCTTTATCGAACAGCCACCATTCACCCCCGATTCATTGTTCGGCGATCAAGTGGTGCTCAACAACCAAAATAACCAATGGCTTATCAATGAAGAGGCTTTTGCCCGGATCGAGTCTTATTGGGGGGTCATAGATCACCAAGCAACACCTCCAAAGCTGCGGGACGCTATCGAAGCTGAAAAAGGCGATATCCAGATTCGACAACTCGAAAGCGGTTCCATCGAGGTTTTACAGGCTGGGAAGGTTGTTCGCCCCTCTAAGCCTATATTGCGCGACCTAGCGGCAGAGCATGGCCTGATAACACACCATTCAAGTGGCCGTGAGTTTAATACCCGTCATCTCGGTGAGGCAGTTATCAGTGCATTGAAAGGTGTGACGGTGTGAAACCCGTCATCACGGTCCGTGAATACGCAAGGCTGACGACAGATAACATCACTGCGCCGACGCTGGATATCGCTCAAGTATCAGTTTCCGCCTTCGATTGGTTGTGCAAATTAAATGCTTCTTTCAGCAGCGCTGGGGCTGCGCTGGTTCAGCTTGAGAATCGTTGTTTGCTCAAGCTCGACAACTACGTCGGCGTATTGGAAACCCCCTGTGGTACGCGCCTTGAAATTCTTCCCAAGCATTTCGAGCGAGAGGATTGCATCAAGCAGAGCAGAGCGTTGCTGAGGCGCATGATCCAAGCTTCCCTAGATTTACCCACCCGTGAAGTCGGTGCGGCGGATCTTCAGAGTTTCGATGCGCCACTGAGCGAATGGGTCATGGGTCGATTCTTACTGGCTTTGGATCACTTGATCAATCGAGGCCTACGCTTTGACTACCAGCGAGTGGAGGAGGAACAGCGATTCCTGCGTGGTCAGTTAGATGTGGTCAAGCAAATGCGCCAACCCCCTGGTCGACAACACCATTTCCAGATACGACATGAAATTTATTTGCCCGACCGACCAGAGAATCGCTTAATCAAATTCGCGTTAGATCAGGTCTGCAAAGCAACAAAGGATGCTGGTAACTGGCGACTGGCTCATGAGTTAAGAACCGTGTTGTTAGAGGTGCCTACAAGCCGTAACGTGCAGCAGGACTTCAAGCAATGGAGTAACGAGCGACTGATGGCACACTACGCACCGGTGAAACCATGGTGCGAGCTGATCATCAAACAACAGATGCCTTTAGCAGTCGCTGGGGAATGGCACGGCATGAGCTTGTTATTCCCTATGGAAAAGCTATTTGAGCGTTATGTAGCTGCGAGCCTAAATAGGGACCTGCTACATGATGCGCGACTGCTCACCCAAACCCGCAGCAAACACCTGTGTAAACATAGGGATGAAAACTTCTTTCAGCTGCGGCCGGACCTGATGATCCACCATCAGCAGAAAAGCTGGGTGCTCGACACAAAGTGGAAGCGGCTGAGTTCATCGGGAGAGTATAAAAACTACGGATTGAAACAATCAGATTTTTATCAGTTGTTTGCCTATGGTCATAAATATCTATCGGGTAATGGGGAGTTGGTGCTGATCTACCCAAAACAAGCTGCGTTTGATGCCCCATTGCAGGTGTTCGAATTCGCACCACAACTTAAGCTCTGGGTGCTGCCATTTGATTTGGAACAGGGCATCTTGATAGGTGGGCCTGAGGGATTTCCACTGCAATCTCAGTGGTTACAGAAGACCAGTGGTGAGTCGATTGGATGTTCGGCGGGCTAAGTCAATATAGGGTGCAGAAGGTTGCACCCTTTTTGCGACAACCTGTTAAAACAGAAAAAACTGCGAAACCTTCCGCCACCAAGACGTTTGCCGCTGGCCCAGCAGTAAACAAGGCATATCCCGCAACCGAATCCACGGCTCATCCTGCCAGTGCAGCAGGCTCAGCGACATTTCCGGCCAATCCAATAAACTCAGCATCGGCCGATCCGAATGACTCGACTGCTCCGCATCACGTAAGGCCGGCACCACTTGATGGGTGATCCACTCACGCAGCAACCGATTTCCTGGCGCGTAGTGATACACCAACAGCGCATATACGCCGGACTCACTGAGCATCAACTGCTTTTCCGGTTGCCGGTAATACTCAATCCAAAGCGTGCGGTGCTGGTCTTTGTCTAGCTTGTTGACCATGCGTTCACTTAGATGGAAACCCATCAAGCGGCCGATATCTCGGGCGCAGAACCATGGTTGGTTTTCTAGGAGGAGGGCATGGAGAGGAAGGTTGTGGCGGGTGAAGACTGTTACAGAAAAGAGATCAGACATGACCGATCTCCATGATTCGGAGAGTGACGAGAAGGTTGTGTTCAGGCATATCCATTACCTCTACGTTTGGACTTTGGCGGGCCTGACCCCAACGTAGAGTGGACATAAGAAGCTCCAACGAGCAAAAGCCTCACACAGCCGTACGATAGATCACCAAGGGTGACTGCTCGTCTGTGCAATTGGCTAGCTTTCTACGTTGGGCGTTTCTTAGGCACCTGCAGTAGAGCTTAGGGCTGCTTGGAATGGCCCTCAATACAGAAGGTGCTGGAATACATGTAGGAGATTTAGCTACTACCGAGATTGCGAGTAAGAGTTTTCCTACCTCATAAAAAAAGCCCCGATCAGATCGTAATGCTGTTCACTTAAGCGGAGCAGCCTTACGGTCCACCGGAAACCGGGTTTTTGAAATTTTCACYGTCCTTGGCCTCGAAGGCCTTGGGCGGTGATCCAGAAACATTCCCCCAACACCTGCCCTTAACTCTGCCAATCGCCTCCCTGTGGCTGAAACCGGATTGGCCGCTGCCATCACGATCAGTTGGACGGCGATGTACTGGCAGGCCGGTTTGAAGCGGATGTCGCTGGGCGCTCGGCCAAAC
>NZ_JBFUIC010000076.1:0-21720 GCF_056402075.1 Pseudomonas sp. P4_C3 | reverse complement strand
CTGGTAATGAGGGACGGTAGATGTCCAAAGAAGTTTTGTTCTCGAGCTATTTTTGTGTACTGAAATTTCACCACTTCATTTGCGTAGTAATCCGTTGTGGTGGGGTTTCGAAAGTTATGCATGAATTGCCAGTGATCTGGTTGGAAAATATTGTGAAAATTATCAGAAATAAATGAAGAGTTTATGCCGTATTTCATTATTGATTGATGGATGAAGTTTTTTTCGATGAAGTCTATGTGCTTTTTTACTGCTTCGCTATCTAGGTTAAAGCGTTCTTCTAAGTTTTGATCGTAATAAGAGATGTTTGGTTCAGCGTTTTGTCGGCCTGACGTTAATGGTCGATGCGGATTTGTTGTTGATGTGCGCCCAAGGCCATTTTCATCAAAAAAAACCACCGGACTATTCTTCACCATCAAATACCGATTCAGCCCATCCACATTCCCCGCCGGATCCGGACTCATCCACCGTTGCAACCACGGTGCGTAATATCGATAACCATAGTAATAAAGCCCTGTCGCATCCCGCTCCTTTCCTGAATAACGACGAACCTTGTCTCTCGATTCCAATGCACTGTTGCCAGCCCACCACGCCGTGCCGCCAAACGGGTAAAAACCTTCCTGGTTCAATAGCCTGGCATTTTCATCCAACTCCAGTGTGCAGGAACCAAGCAAGTCGCTGAGGCTGARTCGCAGTTGATCATTCTTTACGTCCTTTGGAGGGGGCACTGTCCAGTGCATCATCCGTACCTGGCTACGTCCCGCGTCGGCTGTAATCGCATGTCGTTCTTCACCGTGCACGGCGTCGATGTGAATTTCCAGCCCCGGTAAATAGCGTGTCTCAGCAAGTAAGGTGCGACGGCCGGTGTGGGTGATGCGCACCTTACGCAGGCGTTGTCCTCGCGGGCCATAGATGTAGCGCTCATGGTCATCAGGCCCGTCATCGCGCTTGACCATCGTGACCTCACTCAACTGCTGACGACCGTCCCAGCGGATGAACTGGCCAGGTTGCAGTTGTTGTTGATTGCCGCAGGGATCAAACCCATTGGCGATGTCCTCCTCGTCGAGCCATGCGCTGTTCTCTTGCAGCGCAAGGCTGCGGTTGCTGGTACTGGAGACTTTCATGCTGATGGTCGGTGCGCCGCAGTGGTGGCGGGTGAGCAGGTTGCCGGCGGCATCGTAGTCGAAAGTTTGTGTGTAATGGGTCAGTTGATTCGGGTCCAGCGGAGTAGGCAGCAATGCCGGGAGCGCGGGACCGTAAGTGGCGGGCATCACTTGCCTGCCACTGGCTTCGACCAGTTGGTACAGGCTGTCGTAACGATAACGGTTGATCGGTTCGACCCGCTGGTTTTTGAAAAATCGAATGGGTTGTGCCGCGTCTTCCACATGAAGGATGTTGCCGACCGGATCGTAGCGGTAGTGCAAATCCTGGAGTGGGGGGCTGCCAGGCACGGCGCTCACCAGCCGAATCGGACGGCCATCGTCGGCTGCATAAAAAACGCGGGTAATTACGCCATTGCCAGCAGTTTCATTGTCTATCTGTCCGGCGGCGTTGTAATGGATGTCACTGACCAATAGGCGAGGTACTTGCCCGGCGCTTTCCAGCTGCAACCGGCTCTCCTTGAGCTGGCCAGCTACCGAATAAGCAAATTCCCGGTAGTTGTCTTTGGCATCGGTCTGGCTTTGCGAGTCGCCGGTGGCGGTGTAACGCCAGGTGGAAACAAAAGCCTCGCCAACTWCCAGCAATGCCTCGCGTAATTGAATGTCGAGCGGCCAGTCAGGCGTATCAAGGCTGCTGAGAAACTGCCGGGTTTCAACCAGCATTTCGCCGTGAACGGCAAATTCGCTCAAATGCTGACTGCCGGCATCATCATCGTGGCGTATCAGTTGGCCGCATTGGTTGTGTGCCGCACATCCATGGCTGGCCAAACCGTAGGTGAATCGCTCGATGACTCGAGTCGGTTCATTGACCAACTTTTCACTGAGGGCAACCGGTCGTTGAAGTCGATCGAATCCCGTTTGATGCCAAGTGCCACGACTGTCCCATCGAGACACCATGGATTGAGCTTCATTGGGCAGGCTCAACAGCCAACCGGCATCGACACTGTCACTCAATAGCGTCTGGCCCGTAAGGCTGAAGATCGTCGCGAGGTTGGGGGCGGGGGCGTTGCCCCAAAGGCGCGGATCCCAATGCGCCACCAGACGTTCGGCAGGGTCGAATACTTGACGGGTGATTCGGGTATCGGAGGGCTGCTCCACCTGCTCTCGGCAGTAAGCCACCTCACGTACGGTCAAACCGCGCGCGTCCGTAACCGTCAAAGTTGGCGTGCCTTTGTGGTGAAGCGCCCGGTAAGTCATCGTGGTACTTCGCTACCTGCCCAATGCCCGGAAACCAGCATGCCTGCCAATCGAGGCGCGGGATACTGTAAGAACTAACAGGTTTGGCGATTTAGAGATGCACTTCCACCGCCAGCGGCAAATGGTCGGACAGGTGCGTCCACGGCTTGTGCCCGAGTATTTGCGGCTCGTGGCTGCTGGCATTGCGCAGGTAGACACGGTCCAGGCGCAACAAGGGAAACCGCGCGGGGTAGGTTTTGGCCGGACGGCCATGGTGGCGTTCGAAGGCTTCGTGCAGATAATCGCGACGTGCCAGGGCGGCATTGCCCTGCAGCTGCCAGTCGTTGAAGTCGCCGGCAATGATCACCGGCGCCTGCTCGGGCAGGGACTCAAGGAGTTGGCAGAGCAACTGCAACTGCAGCTGACGATGACTTTCCAGCAGGCTGAGGTGCACGCAGATGGCATGGACTTCACTATGCCCCGGCACGTCCAGCACGCAGTGCAGCAAGCCACGGCGTTCCGGGCCGGTAATGGAAACATCGAGGTTTCGGTACTCGCGGATCGGGTATTTCGACAGCAGGGCATTGCCATGATGACCGTCGGGATAGACGGCATTGCGTCCATAGGCGAAGTCGCCCCACATGCTGTCGGCGAGAAATTCATATTGCGAGGTTTGTGGCCAATCGTTGTAGCGGGAGGAATACCGGTCGTGTTCGCCGACGACTTCTTGCAGAAACACCAGGTCTGCCGACGTACTGCGCACCGCTTCACGCAACTCTGGGAGGATGAAACGCCGGTTGAGTGCGGTAAACCCCTTATGGGTATTGACCGTCAGCACGCGAAGCCGATGAATCGCCGGGGGTGTGTTCAATGGCGTTGATTGGGCTACCTGCCGTTTTGAATGACTGGCCACATCCACTCCTCTGATTCAGGGCTGCTTATGTATGCGACTGATGCGTCGGCAGGCAGTTCAGTCTGATGGGTTGCGCTTTCAAACCAACACGATTTCATAAGGCAAGCGGATACGCTCGAGCAGCGCCCGCGGCAGCAATGGCGCGAGGCCGATGGCCGGCTCGCCGTCGAGTTGGCTGGCGTAGGCGTGGATGGCGTGGCTCTTGCGGGCGACGGTCCAGGTATCGAGGCGCACCTTGCGCGCACGATGCCAGGGAATCGACTCCCGGTCCCGTGCCGGCCAGTGCCAGGCCCAGAGCGGTACGTCGTTGTAGGATGCCCCAGCGTTGGCCGCGGCCCTGGCGCTGGCCCGGCCGACGATGTCGTGGTCGAGGTTGCCGTCCTCGCACCAGGTGCTGAACACCACATCACCTGGACGCAGGTAGCGCGTGATGAATCGGGCGATCTGTTCTTCGTGTTCCACCAGGGCGTTGTCGGTAAACCCGCCACGAATCCACTTCAGGCTGTGCATCGGCAAACCGAGTCGGCGGATGGCTTCCACGCTTTCCTGGGGACGAAATACGCTGAGGCGTTTTTCCGACCACTGCCGAGAGCCTGGATGGCTGGCGCTGCCGTCGGTGATCGAGATCAATTGCAGCGGGTGGCCCAGGTTGCTGAGCAATTGCAGCAGGCCGCCGCAGGTCACGACTTCATCGCCGGGGTGCGGGGCAATGAGCACCGCGCGTGAGCCGGTGGGCACCAGGGATTGGGTGCTGATGACCGGGATGCTGTCCAGTTGCGGGGCACTGTTCCAGATTTGTGATGGCAGGCTGGCTTCGTTGAAGGAAACGGATTTCATGGGGATTACGTCCTTGTTGTGTTTCGCCTTCAGTCGTGCGCGAGCCAGGGCCGGCAGACCCGAGAGGGCTCGTTGAAAGCAATGTGCGACAAGCCAAACCCTGGATTGGCGCGAATCGAGTATTGCTCATGTAACGCTATTCGTCGCGTCGCGAGCTTATCCAGAATGATTTTTCCGCTCTGCGGTGTTGCGGCCATGAATACCTGGAGTCTCTTTTACTCTTCTTCCTCATGCTGCAGTTCGAACAGCAGCAACGAGCGGCCGGTGACCGAGTACTCGTGGCCAAACTCGAAGCGCTCCTGGCCGTGGATCGACGGCTGGTTGGTGTCGATCATGCACGTCCAGAAACCGCCGTCAGGCACCTCCGGTAGCCGGAAATTGACGATGTCGTGATGCGCGTTGACCACCAGCATCAACGTTGCGTCGGCGCCTTTGCGGCGAATGCCGGTTTCCTGGGCGCGGCCATCGAGCAGCATGCCCAGGCAGCGATTATGCGCATCGTGCCAATGCCTGGTGGTCATGTGCGTGCCGTCCGGCGCCAGCCAGGTCACGTCCTTGACGCCGATGTCTTCGTTGAAATTACCCACCAGGAAACGCCCGCGCCGCAGGATCGGGTAGGTCAGGCGCAACTTGATCAGGCGTTTGACGAACTTGAGCAGGGCCTTGCCGTCTTCGCTGAGGTCCCAGTTCACCCAGCCGATCTCGCTGTCCTGGCAGTACGCATTGTTGTTGCCGTCCTGGGTGCGGGCGAATTCGTCGCCGGCCACCAGCATCGGCGTGCCCTGGGCCAGCAGCAGGGTGGCGAAGAAATTGCGCATCTGCCGATGGCGCAATGCGTTGATGTCGGGATCGTGGGTAGGGCCTTCGACGCCGTGGTTCCACGACAGGTTGTTGTTGCTGCCATCCTGATTGTCTTCGTCGTTGGCCTCGTTGTGCTTGTCGTTGTACGACACCAGGTCGTTGAGGGTGAAGCCGTCATGGGCGGTGACGAAGTTCACCGATGAGTAGGGCCGCCGGCCACGCTGATTGAACATTTCGCCCGAAGCGGTCAGGCGGCTGGCAAAGTCCGCCAATTGCCCGTCGTCGCCTTTCCAGAAGGCGCGCACGGTGTCGCGGAATTTGTCGTTCCACTCGACCCAGCCCGGCGGAAAATTGCCGACCTGATAACCACCGGGGCCGCAGTCCCAGGCTTCGGCGATCAGTTTGACCTGGCGCAGCACCGGGTCCTGGCGGCAGGCCACGAGGAAACTGTGGCGTTCGTCGAAACCGTCGTGGTAACGCCCCAGAATGGTCGCCAGGTCGAAGCGGAAACCGTCCACGTGCATTTCCGAGGCCCAGTAGCGCAGGGAGTCGGTGACCATTTGCAGTACGCACGGGTGGCTCAGGTCCAGGGTGTTGCCGGTGCCGGAATCGTTGATATAGAAGCGCTTGTCATCGGGCTTGAGGCGGTAGTAGGACGCGTTGTCGATACCGCGCATGGACAGGGTCGGGCCTTGCTCGTTGCCCTCGGCGGTGTGGTTGTAGACCACGTCGAGGATCACCTCCAGATTGGCTTCGTGCAGGTGCGCGACCATTTCCTTGAATTCGGCAATCTTGCCACTGGCCAGGTAACGCGGGTCGGGGGCGAAAAACGCAATGCTGTTGTAGCCCCAGTAATTGGTCATGCCCTTGTGCAACAAATGCTGGTCGTTGACGAACGCGTGGATCGGCAGCAACTCCACGGTCGACACGCCGAGTTTGCGGATGTGCTCCAGCACGTCATCGACCATCAACCCGGCAAAGGTGCCGCGCAGGTTTTCGGGGACGGCAGGGTGACGCATGCTGAAGCCGCGCACATGGGTTTCATAGATGATTGTCTTGTCCCACGGCACGCTGACGCGGTGGTCGTGGCCCCAGGTGTGCGCCGGGTCGATGACCTTGCATTTGGGCACGAAGGGCGCGCTGTCCCGTTTATCGAAGCTGAGGTCGGCGTCGGGGTGGCCGATGGTGTAGCCGAACAGCGCTTCGGACCATTTCAGCTTGCCGACCAGTTGTTTGGCGTAGGGGTCGATCAGCAGTTTGTTGGGGTTGAAGCGATGGCCGTTGGCCGGGTCGTACGGGCCGTAGACGCGATAGCCGTAGATTAGCCCCGGATGGGCGTCGGGCAAGTAGCCGTGGTAGATCTCGTCGGTGTATTCGGGCAGTTCGATGCGTTCGAGTTCCACCTCGCCGGCGTCGTCGAACAGGCACAGTTCAACTTTGGTGGCGTGGGCGGAAAACAGCGCGAAGTTGACGCCCAGTCCATCCCAGGTGGCACCCAGCGGAAAGGGCAGGCCTTCGCGGATTCGCGTGGCTTCGGCACGCGGGGCTGGCGTGGCGGCTTTCTTTGGGCTGGTCATAAGTGCTCCTGCAGACGGGATACATGTGGGAGCGAGCTTGCTCGCGATGGCGGTTCAACATGCAAGACCTATGTTGGCTGACACTCCGCYATCGCGAGCAAGCTCGCTCCCACAGGTGTTTTTTGGGGCGAACAGGTGTGCCACGCAGTCAGTCAGGGCAAACGCTGTGTGGATCAAACCGCTGGCGGTTTTCGCGCAGCCCGAGGCTTTTTCTCGGCGGTCTTTTCTCCCGGCGGGATTACTTTCGAGGCCGCTGCAGGCTTGGCTTTGGTTTTGGGCGCAGCGACTTTGCTCTCACCAGCCTTGCCATTGGCCGTTTTGCTGACCGGGGTTTTAATCGCCGCTGCCTTGGCTGGTTTTTTGGGGGCCAGGGCTTCAGCTTCTGCCAGTTTGCGCGCCATCTCCCAGTGGCGGGCCTCCTGGCCCTCGGGTTTTCCTTCGGACTCCCAGATCTGATAGGCGAACTCGCTGATGCGTTTATCGTTGGTACTCATCGCAATGCTCCTGAACTGAACTCAAGTGTGGGTAGTTTGAATAAAGAGATTGACCGGGAAATCCCCTAACGCGGCGCTGACCAGCAGCTCCCTGTGTTGTGTGACTGCGACGCCGGAAAAAAGTCCCTTCAGATTTTCGTCAGGGACGGTGAACGGCAATTTGACCCGGGTATCGCCCCACTGCGGCGCGTGGACCTGTGGCTCGGCACTGTTTTCCAGCAGTTCGGCACAACGTATCGGCACAATCACGATGGCGCGTTTTCCCTCCCGTTCACGGACAAAACCCAGCACTCGATGGGCTTCGCTGCCCACCACTTCCAGGGCCTGGTAAGTGCCACGCCGAAACAGCTCGGCATGCTCGGTACGCAAACCCAGGGTGCGCGCAATCAAGGCCTGCTTGATGCGCCCGTCACGCCAGTTCAGCAACAAGTCCGGCAGGTCCACCGCTTGCTGCAGTGCCTGCTGGCGGCTGGCGTAATCCACCGGGCGACGGTTGTCCGGATCGACCAGGCTGAAGTCCCAGAAATCGTTGCCCTGATACAAATCCGGTACGCCGGGCACGGTCATGCRCAGCAAGGTTTGCGCCAAACCGTTGAGTGCACCGGGGACGGCAATCGAACGGGCAGCCTTGGCCAGGGCCGTACGCAACAACTCGCCTTCGGGGCTGAGCAACAGGCGCTGGATGAAGTCCTCGCTCGCCTGCTCACAAGGGTCATTGGGTGCGTTCCAGCTGCTTTGCAATTTGGCTTCGCGCAGGGCCTTGCGTTGCCACTGGCAGAGGCGTTTTGCGTAGTCCTCTAGCGCCGGCGGATGATCGACAGCCAACTCCAGCGGCCAGCTGCCAAGAATCGCTTGATACAGAATCAACTCATCGCCCGCCGACGGCACTTGATCGTCACTGCGCAGTGGCCGGGCGAGGGTGCGCCACAGACCGATCTGGTCGGCGTACCAGTCGCTGCGCTCGCTCAATACCGCCAGCCGCGCCCGTGAATCTTCCCCGCGCTTGTGATCGTGGGTGGCGCTGGCCAGCAGATTGTCCGGGAAGGTGTCGAGGCGCTCGATGCAGGCTTGATGAAAGTCGGCAACCGGCGCACTGAACTGCTCGGTGTTGAATCCCACATCGTTGCGCGAGAGCAGGACCGCCGACCGATAGAACGCGGTGTCTTCCACCGCTTTCGCCGCGGCCGGCGAGGTCAGTTGCTGGAAACGTACGCAGGCGTGCTTGAGGCGTTTGCGCTCGCGACCGGCCGGGCGCTGCCGCCAGGGTTCACCGCCGAGCCAGCCGGCCAGGCAGTCGAGCACCGGCCAGTCCGCCTCACCCAGGGTTTGCCGGGCACCGTCCATGGCCCGTTGGAAAAACACCTCGTCCTGGGCCGACCGGCCGAGGGCGCTGATGTAGGTGCGGTACACCGGAAAATGCACGATCAGCGCCTGCAAGGCCCGGCGAATGGCGCCGAGGGTCAGGTCGCGGGTCATGAGATTGTCCCGGGCCACTTGCAGCAAGGCCTGGGCGACGCTTTCGAAATCCCCGGCGAGGGAGCCATTGAGGATTTGCTGACGGGCCAGTTGTGCTTCCCGGGAGAAGTCGGCGGGCCGCTCGCTGTGGTAATGCCAGAGTTCGGCCAGTGTCTGCGCACCCCGGGGATCGTGTTGCAGCAGTGACAACTGGTTCATGAACTCGTAACCGGTGGTGCCGTCCACCGACCAGTCGCGATGCAGGGTTTCGCCTTCGCCGAGGATCTTTTCGACATAGATGGGCAGGTGGCGCCCCGGGGACAGGCTGTCGATCCGACGGCGCAGTTTTCGGCAGTAGCCCCGCGGGTCGGCAAGGCCGTCGATATGGTCGATGCGCAACCCGTCGATCAGCCCTTCAGCCACCAGTTGGAAGATCTTCGCGTGGGTGGCTTCGAACACGGCGGGACGCTCGACGCGCAGCCCACCGAGTTCATTGATATCAAAGAAGCGCCGCCAGTTGATGTCGTCGGCGGCGGTGCGCCAACTGGCCAGGCGATAGCTCTGGCGCTCCAGCAGGTTGTGCAGGCGCTGGAAGCCTTCGCGGGTCACTGAGTCGTAGTTTTTCAGGTGTTGGTCAATGGCTTGGGCAATGGCCGGATCGCTGACCAGGTCGCGTAGTTCTGCTTTCAGCGGTCGCGCCTGGCTGTGGGCATCGGTCTGGTAGCTCAGGGTGCTGAAGCGATCGGCCAGGGATTTGAGTTGTTCGGCCTGTTGCGTATCGAGCGGCGCATCGACCTTGAGCAGCTCGCCGTAATCCCAGGGGCAAATGGGAAAGCGGTGTTCGTAGTACTCGACATGAAAGCTTCCGTGCCAGGCATCGAAGCGCAGGGGSAGGGTGCCGTCCTGCAACGCGACGCCATAGTCGCTGCCCAGAAACGGCAGGAGCAACTGGCCCTCCATCAACGGGTCGGGCGAGTGCCACTGGATGTCGAAAAACTCGCCGTAGGGGCTCAGGCGCCCCCACTCCAGCAAATCCAGCCACCAGGGATTATCACTGCCGCCGACCGCCATGTGGTTGGAGACGATATCGAGGATCAACCCCATGTTGTGCCCGTGCAGGGCACCGACCAGACTGCGCAGCGCCACCTCACCGCCCAGCTCCGGATTGACCCTTGTCGGGTCCACCACGTCATAGCCGTGCGTCGATCCGACGCGCGCGCGCAACAGCGGGGAGGCGTAGACATGGCTGATGCCGAGACGGGCGAAATACGGCACCAGTGGCACCGCATCTTCCAGCGTGAAGCCTTTATGAAATTGCAGGCGCAACGTGGCGCGCAGTGGTCGGCTCGGCACTTGAGTCATCGATCACGCTCGGCCGCCTGAAGTCGCGCACAGGCGAGCAGTTCCAGACGCCGCGCGGCATCCGCTCCATCGAGCAGGGCCTCGCTGTATCCGGGCAAGCGCCGCGACCAGTTCGGGTGAGTATCGATGGTGCCCGGCAGATTGGCCTGTTGTTCCACGCCAAGGGCATCTTCCAGTGGCAGCAACACCAACGGCGACCGGGTATGGCCGAGGAAGCGCACGCTGGCGTCGAGCACCTGGTCGGTTTCGTGGGACTCTTCGCGAAAGTTCTGCGGGTCCTGGCTCAACGCCCGGCGCAGGCCCTCACGCTCGCGCTCGCGGTGCTGGCGCCATTCGATTTCAGTGCTGGCATCGACCATGCCGAGCCGGGCGTTCCAGTCGATATCGCGGCCATGCCACCAGCCGTTGAGGGTGGGCAGGTCATGGGTGCTGGTGGTCGCCAGGGCGTTGTCCGGCCAGTCGAGGATCGGCTTGAAGTGCGTGTTGTCCTGTTCGAACAGCAATACCCGCATGCCGAGCATCGAACGGGCGATGAGTTTTTCCCGCAGGCCGTCCTGCACGGTGCCGAGGTCTTCACCGAGGACGATGGCCTGGTGACGATGGGATTCCAGGGTCAGCAAACGCAGCAGATCGTCCACCGGGTAATACAGGTAAGCGCCGTCGGCTGGCGGCGAGCCATTGGGGATCACCCACAAACGCTGCAAGCCCATGACATGATCGATGCGCAAGCCTCCGGAGTGGGCGAAGTTGGCCCGCAACATTTCGATGAAGGCCCGGAAACCATTGCGCACCAGGCCTTCAGGGGAGAACGCGGAAATCCCCCAGCCCTGGCCAGTGCGGTTGAGAATGTCCGGTGGTGCACCGACGGTGAGGGAGGCGAGCAGTTCGTCCTGACGGCTCCAGGCCTGGCTGCCGCCGCCATCGGCACCGACGGCCAGATCGGCAATCAGGCCGATGCTCATGCCGCTGGCGCGGGCGGCGGTTTGCGCGCGCTCCAGGCAGCGCGTGATCAGCCACTGGCAGAAGGCGAAGAAGCCGATGCGCCCGGCATTTTCTTCGGCGAATGCCGCCAGTTCGGCGCTGCGCGGGTTGCGCCAGGGTTCGGGCCACTGCCGCCAGTCGAGGTGTTCACCGCGGGCGGCGCGAGCCTCCTGGATGGCTTCGAAGCGGCAGTGGTTTTCCAGCGCTTCGCCAGCGGCGTGACGAAAACTGCTGAAGTCTTCGTGCAACGGGTGTTCACCCTGGACGAAGCCTTCATACAGGGTCTGCAACAACCGATGCTTGGCTTCGGCGGCGGCCGGCCAGTCAATCAGCGGACGTTCTTCCAGCGCCTTGAGTTCAATGGCCAGGCCGGTTGCATCGATGGCGGTACGCAGGGCGCGTTCGCCGAGAATGGTTCCGGGGGCGCAGTAAAGGCTGTTGAGAAACAAACGGCTGGACGGCGAATATGGGCTATAGCGTTGGGTGTCACTGGAAAACATCGCATGCAACGGGCTGATCGCCAGCGCCTCGGCGCCACGCTCACCGGCCACCCGGGCGAGGTCCTCCAGCGCCTGGGTGTCACCAAACCCGCCATCACCGGGGCGGCGCAAGCCATACAACTGCACGCTCAGGCCCCAGGCACGAGGAATGGGGTTATCCACGGCATCGGCCACGCTGTAACAACGGGATGGGGCCACCGCCAGAGTGAAGGTTTGTCCGTCGATGCCGACCTGTTGATAGCCGACCGGTACCAGCCCCGGCAGCACCGCGTTGGCGTCCAGTTTCAGGTTGAGCCGCGAACCGTCTTCGAGGTGGATTTCGCAAGGGGTCTGGGGCTCGAAATAACGCGCCAGGTCCAGGCCCACCCCGACATCGGCGGTGATCAATGGCGGCAAGTGATGGGTCTGTTGCGCCGCTTGCAACTCCAGCAGGCTGGTGTCGATTTCCTGGGCACTGCCGGCCGGGTGGCCAAGGCCGCTCAGCACGTTGCGCAACACTGAAGGCGCGACTTTTTGCGGGCGACCGTTGGCGTCGATCCAGTCGACCGCGAGGCCGGCACGGCTGGCCAGGATTTCCAGTTGCGCATCACTCATGGACGCTCTCCATACGGGGTAGCAAAGGGGCTGCGGCGGCGAGGCTGACGAGCGCGCAATACGGGGCAAGGGTGCCCTGGTCCAGAAGGCCGGCGCTCTCTGGCGGGTATTCGAACAACCGCGCGGCACCGGTCTGTGAGGTGTGGCCTACGGGCCTGTCGCTGAGGTTCAGGTCAATGCGCAGTTGGCTGCCATCGCCCAATCGCCAGGCTGCACTGATCGCGCCTTCGCCCAGCACGTCGGTGCCCAGTGCCTGGGTGCCCGGCAAGTGCGGGACGATGAGCCGGTGACGGATCTGCAACAGTCGGCAGTACAGGTCGTGCATCTCGCTGTGGCCGATCGAGGGCAGGACAGGGCGGGACGCCGCAAATGTCTGCGGATCGTTCGGGTCCGGAATGTGTTCGCGTTGACGCGGGTCCGCAAACGCGCTGAACGCCGCGAACTCGTTGCGCCGGCCATCGCGTACCCGTTTTGCCAATTCACCGTGATGGCTGGTGAAAAACAGAAAGGGTTGTTCGACGGCAAACTCGTCACCCATGAACAGCAGCGGAATCATCGGCGACAGCAGCAGCAACACCGTGGCGGCCTGCAGCGCTTGCGGGTGGGCGAGTTGATGCAGGCGCTCGCCGAAGGCCCGGTTGCCGATCTGGTCATGGTTCTGCAAAAACAGGATGAATGCGCCGGGGGGCAAATGCCCGCTGGGTTCACCGCGTGCCACTCCATGGCGGTTGAGATGGCCCTGGAACACGAAACCCTGGCTCAGGCAGCGCGCCAGTTGTTCGGTGGGGTTTTGCGCGTAGTCGGCGTAATAGGCGTCGGTTTCGCCGGTCAGCAATACGTGCAGGGCGTTGTGGCCGTCATCATTCCATTGCGCGTCGTAACCCTGTTCGAGCAGGCTGGCCTGGTTGTGTTCGTTCTCGACCATCAGCCACACATGCCGCGCCGGTCCCGTCTGCTGGCGCACCCGTTGCGCCAGTTCCTGGAGGAAATCTGGATCTTGGATGGCGTGCACCGCGTCCAGGCGCAATCCGTCGAAACGGTATTCCAGCAGCCACATCAAGGCGTTTTCGATGAAGAAGTCCCGTACTTCGCGACGGCGCAAGTCGATGGCCGCGCCCCACGGCGTGTGTTGGTCTTCGCGAAAGAAAGCACTGGCATAACGATGCAGGTAATTGCCGTCCGGGCCGAAGTGGTTGTAGACCACGTCGAGAATCACCGCCAGACCGTGGCCGTGGGCGGTGTCGATCAAGTGCTTGAGCTGCTCGGGTGAGCCGTAGGAAGCCTGGGGCGCATAGGGCAGGACGCCGTCATAACCCCAATTACGCTCACCGGGAAACTGCGCGATGGGCATCAGTTCGATCGCGGTGACACCCAGTTCGACCAGGCGCGCCAGATGCTGCTCGACGGCGCTGAAGCCGCCGAGCGCACCGACATGCAGTTCGTAGATCACCGCTTCGTTCCACGGCCGTCCCAGCCAGGTACTGTGTTGCCACGCATAGGTCAGCGGATCGACCACCACGCTGTGCCGGTCGATATCGCCGGCCTGAGCGCGGGAGGCCGGGTCGGGCACTTCCAGTTCGCCGTCGATGCTGTAGCGGTAACGCGTGCCCGCTGCGCATCGGATGTTGCTCACGAACCAGCCGTCGGCCTGGGGCAGCAACGGCAAGGACTGTCCATTTTCCAGTTCGACACTGACGTAAAACGCATCTGGCGCCCACAACGCAAATCGCGTGTGCTCTGCGTCCAGCATGATTGCGCCGTGGGGCCAGGTCTCAAGGGTCCGTAACGGCATCTTGAAAGCCTCTTACTGTTTGTTCGATTTCCCCAATGCTTTCGCCACAAGCTGTTCATAGAGTTCGGCGTAGGGTTCGACCGCCTTGCACCAGTTGAACGGCGCGGCCATGGCCCGGCAGCGCATGGCGTGCAGCAGGTCGGGAAAGGCGAATACCTTGAATGCGCGACTCAGGGCTTCCTGATAGCTCTGCACCGTGGATTCATCGAACAGGAAACCGGTCACGCCGTTCTCGATGGTGTCGGCCAGGCCACCGGTGTTGCGTGCCACCGGCAACGAGCCGAAGCGCTGGGCGTACATCTGGCTCAGGCCGCATGGCTCGTACCGCGAAGGCATCAGCAGGAAGTCGCTGCCAGCGAACATGCGGCGGGCGTCGGTTTCGTTGAAGCCGATGCGCACGCCGATCTGCCCGGGGAAACGCAGGGCCAGTTCGCGCATCGATTGTTCTTCTTCCGGCTCGCCACGGCCGATGATCGCGATCTGCCCGCCGTTTTTGACGATGTACTCGGACACCGCCTCGGTGAGGTCCAGGCCTTTCTGATAAACCAGCCGCGAGACCACTGCAAACAGTGGACCTTCGGAATCTTCCAGGCCGAACAGCTCGCGCACATGAGCGGCGTTCACGGCCTTGCCATCCCAGTCGCCGATGTTGAACGGGCAGAACAGGTGCGGATCGGTCGCCGCATCCCAGCTTTCATCGATGCCGTTGGGAATGCCGCTGAGCAGGCCTTGCTGGGTCTTGGCGGCGAGAAAACCGTCGAGACCGCAGCCGAAATCCGGGGTGGTGATTTCCTGGGCGTAGGTCGCGCTAACCGTGGTGATGTGGCTCGAATAGGCCATGCCGGCCTTGAGGAACGACATCTTGCCGTAGAACTCCATGCCTTCCTGCTGCAGCGCGTGATGGGGGATGCCCAATTCGGGGCACGACCCCAGGCTGGTTACGCCCTGGTACGCCAGGTTGTGGATGGTGAACAGGGTGGGTGTGCGCTGTCCACGCCAGTGCATATAAGCAGGGGCCAGGCCGGCCGGCCAGTCGTGGGCGTGCACCAGGTCCGGGCACCAGTGGATTTGCGCGAGGTTGGCGGCAATATCGGCCGCCGCCAGGCCCAGGCGGGCGAAACGGATATGGTTGTCCGGCCAGTCGCGGCCGTTGTTGGCGCCGTAGGGCGAACCTTCGCGCTCGTAGAGTTCGGGGCAGATCAGTACGTAAATGACCAGACCGTCGGGCATGTCCATGCGCCCGATCTTGCACGGTGGCAACGCCGCATGACCGCCAAGCTCACCGATGATATGAATGGGGTTCTCGCTGTGCAGCACCTGCGGGTAACCCGGGATCAACACCCGCACATCGTGCAGATGGGCCATGGCCCGTGGCAGCGCCGCGGAAACGTCGCCCAGACCACCGGTTTTCACCAGGTCGGCAATTTCCGAGGTGACGAACAGGACTTTCTTACGGTTCGGATTGTGCTTGGCTGCCGGGGTCAGGGTCCTGGTGCCTGGAACACTGACGGGTTGGGTGTTTGCGGCAGTAACGGCGCTCGATTCGCCGACCTGATGAGCACGCTCTCCCTGTATTTCCAAAGCCGTACTGATCATATGAATCTCCCGTGTTGTTGATCTAATTCTTAGGTCTGGCAAACGGTGTTCCATGGCCAATTCCCGTGGCCGGCGCAAATGCGCTACGCATCAGTGAGCAAGCGCTGCCCAATGCGTCGAAGCAAAAGGGTTGAATGAGCCGTTGCAAAGATTGCACCAGTCGCAACGCACCTTCTTGTCAGAGGACCGATCGGGATTGGAAAAAGTTTCGACTGTTTTTCCATTTTGTGACCGATCGGTTTCGTCTCGAGAAAATGAGTCTAGGCCAGAACTTAGAGCGGTAAAGGCCGGATGGCAAAATTGTTCGACAATCGGTTTGTAGCGGGACGGACGTGCCTGATTGAGGTGCAATCRCCCCGACGAAGTGCATGTTTTTTTGCGTTTTGGCCTCAAAAAGTCACTGGGCAGTCACATAAATGTGCGACACGATTCAGCATGCGCGCACCATTGTGGTGCGCGTCGTGAGTCCCGCATTTGGCCGAACCGCTGCCTTACTGCCCACCTTGATGCCTTGTTATAGTTCGGGCCTCATTTTTGCCCGCAAAAGGATCACTGGCATGTCTCAGTACAGCGCGTTCAACGTCGAACTGGTCGATAAAATCGCCCATGTGCAGATCGACCGCCCGGAGAAGATCAACTCGATGAACGCTGCGTTCTGGAGCGAGATCGTCGAAATCTTCCAGTGGATCGACGACACCGATGAAGTGCGCGTGGTGGTTCTCAGCGGCGCMGGCAAGCATTTCTCCTCGGGTATCGACCTGATGATGCTGGCTGGCGTGGCCAACGAACTGGGCAAGGACGTCGGACGCAATGCGCGACTGCTGCGGCGCAAGATTCTCACCCTGCAAGCGTCGTTCAATGCCGTCGATAACTGCCGCAAACCGGTGCTTGCAGCGATTCAGGGCTACTGCCTGGGTGGCGCCATCGACCTGATTGCCGCGTGCGACATGCGTTATGCCGCCGATGACGCACAGTTTTCGATCAAGGAAATCGACATCGGCATGGCCGCCGACGTCGGCACGTTGCAACGCTTGCCGCGGATCATCGGTGACGGCATGCTGCGCGAACTGGCTTACACTGGTCGCACGTTTGGCGCCGACGAGGCGCGGGGCATGGGCCTGGTCAATCGCGTCTACAGCGACAACGCCAGTCTGCTCGACGGCGTCATGGGCATTGCCCGCGAAATCGCCAGCAAGTCGCCGATCGCCGTCACCGGCACCAAAGAGATGATCAGCTACATGCGCGACCATCGCATCGATGACGGCCTCGAATACATCGCTACCTGGAACGCCGCCATGCTGCAATCCACCGATCTGCGTGTGGCCATGGCCGCCCATATGAGCAAACAGAAACCCGAATTTCTGGATTGATTAACCATGATTCCTCGCTGGACCACCGCAGTACTGGACACCGATCAACCCGGCGGCTGGGCCATTGCGCGCAGCCCCGAAGGCTTTCTGTTCGATGACAATGGCGCACTGTTCGCGCGCGAATGGCTGAAGCGCCAGGACCTGTCGATTATTGCCGAACATGGCATCGGTCATCTCGATGGCGAGCCGGTCTATCTACTGGAGCTGCGCAGTCACAGCGAAGTGCCGGGCTGCAACTGGAAAGGCCTGCGGGCGTTCATGCTGGAGGGCGATCACACGGTCTACAAGGTGCTCGGTTACGCCGCACAGATCGGCACCTGGGCCCGCGAGCATCGTTTTTGCGGCAATTGTGGGCAGGCGACCCATCAGGTGGTGCGTGAGCGGGCGATGTACTGCGAGCCTTGTGACTTGCGCTATTACCCGCGGATTTCGCCGAGCATGATCGTGCTGGTGACCCGCGGCGACGAGATTCTGCTGGGGCGTTCGCCGCGTTTTGTGCCGGGGGTCTACAGCACCCTGGCCGGGTTTGCCGAACCGGGCGAATCGGCCGAGGACTGCCTGATTCGCGAGGTTCGCGAAGAGGTGAGCATCGAGGTCCGGAACATCCAGTACATGGGCAGCCAGTGCTGGCCGTTCCCGCACTCGATGATGCTCGGCTTTCATGCCGAATACGCCGGCGGCGAGATCGTCTGTCAGGAAGACGAGATCGAGGACGCCCAGTGGTTCAACGTGCACGAGCTGCCGCCGTTGCCGGCGTCACGCTCGATTGCCCGTTACCTGATCGACCTCTATGTGGCGCGGCGTTTAGGCCACGCTGAACCAGTGCTGCCAGGCTAGGCGCACGGTCAGGCCCAGCACCACGGTGATGAACACCGGGCGAATGAATTTCGCACCGCCGCTGATGGCGGTGCGGGCACCAAGGAACGCGCCGACCATCAACGACGAGCCCATGCACAGGCCGATGATCCAGTCCACCTGACCGGAAAAGATGAAGATCGACAGCGCTGCCGCGTTGCTGACGAAGTTCATGCTGCGCGCCACGCCGCTGGCCT
Organism: Pseudomonas sp. P4_C3; assembly: GCF_056402075.1. NCBI lineage: Bacteria > Pseudomonadati > Pseudomonadota > Gammaproteobacteria > Pseudomonadales > Pseudomonadaceae > Pseudomonas > Pseudomonas sp. P4_C3. The sequence continues at coordinate 4,063 of NZ_JBFUIC010000076.1, read as the reverse complement.
TCACCAGGTCGACGGGGTAGAGCAGCAGGCTGCTGACGGTCCAGAACGCGCCCGTGCCGGGACCGGCCACGCCGTCATAGAAGCCGAGGCTGAAGCCCTGGGTCGACTGCCACTTTTTCTTGATCGGTGCATCGCTGTCCACTGGCGCTTTCGGCGTGCCGCCAAACAAAAGATAAACGCCACAGGCGAAAACGATCACCGGCAGCATTTTGTTCAGCCACTCCGCCGGCAGGTAGTGCGCGACCACGGCACCGGTCAGCGCGCCGACCAGGGTACCGATGATGGCGTGTACCCATTGCGCGGGGTGGAACAGCTTGCGGCGGTAGAAGGTGAAACTGGCAACCGCCGAGCCGAAGGTCGAGCTGAGTTTGTTGGTGCCCAGCACCAAGTGCGGCGGCAGGCCGGCAGTCAGCAAGGCCGGGGTGGTCAACAGGCCACCGCCACCGGCGATGGCGTCGATGAAACCGGCAACAAAAGCGACAAGGGCCAGGATGGCCAGGGTGGAGAGGTCAACGCTGAGTTCGAAAGACATGGGCTCGGCTTATTCGGCGGGTGCAGAAAGGGCTGCGGGGAAGGGGCGACATGTTACCTGTAACCTTTGCGTGATGCTTTGTGAACAACACAAAAACTGTGGGAGCGAGCTTGCTCGCGATGGCGTCATCAAATTCAACAATGATGTTGAATGTTAGATTGCTATCGCGAGCAAGCTCGCTCCCACAGGGATTAGTGCGAATTCAAACTACAGGCCCAGATCCGACAGCCCCGGATGATCGTCAGGACGACGCCCCAGCGGCCAGTGGAACTTGCGCTCGCTTTCCTTGATCGGCATGTCGTTGATGCTGGCGAAGCGGTGGGCCATCAGGCCGTCCTCGTTGAACTCCCAGTTTTCGTTGCCGTAGGAGCGGAACCAGTTGCCCGAGTCGTCATGCCATTCATAGGCATAACGCACGGCGATGCGGTTGTCGGTAAAGGCCCAGAGTTCCTTGATCAGCCGATAATCCAGTTCCCTGGCCCATTTGCGGGTCAGGAAAGCTTTGGCTTCTTCGCGGTTGTGGGCGAACTCGGCGCGATTGCGCCATTGAGTGTCCAGGGTGTAGGCCAGGGACACGCGCTCGGGGTCGCGCGAGTTCCAGCCGTCTTCAGCCAGGCGAACTTTTTCAATCGCCGATTCACGGGTGAAAGGGGGTAATGGCGGACGAACTTCGGCATCAGACATTTCAAGTCTCCGTATCAAGTTAAAGTTCAAACATTGTGTCGAGCTTGATTGAGTTGCTACAGGTCCAATAACTTTCGCGCCATGCATTGCGCATTATCGGCGGCACTGTGATCACCCATTACAAGCGCCACGGTAATGGCACCATCGATCAGGATCAGCAGTTGTCTGGCCAGCGTCTGCGGATCCTCGGCACCATATTCGGTACACAGCTCGCACACGTAGTCGAGCAGCTTCTGTTTATGCTCTTTGGCGACCAGGCGCACCGGGTCTTGTGGGTCGCCGGTTTCGCCACTGGTGTTGATGAAAGCGCAGCCGCGGAAACCGTCGGAGGCGAACCAGGACTTGAGTACGGTAAACAGGTTGAGCAGTCGCTCGGCCGGGGTTTGTGCCTGGCCGACTGCGCCTCTGTACCAGTGCATCCAACGCTGGTCGCGGCGTTGCAGGGCGGCCACCACCAGTTCGTCCTTGTTGGCGAAGTAGCGGTAGATGCTTTTTCTGGAGACGCCGGCGGTTTTCACCAGAAGATCCATGCCAGTGGCGGCAATGCCACTTTTGTAGATCAACTTCTCGGTGACATCCATAATGATGTCGCGTGTGTCATTGCTGGTGATTTCGTTCATGTGGCTAACAGTAGAATGATCGTTCTCCATGGTCAATAGGTGTTTTTGTAGTGCCTGATAAATGGTCTTCGCGAGCAGGCTCGCTCCCACAGGAGAATGCATTTCAATGTAGGAGCGAGCCTGCTCGCGAAGGGGACATTACAGACGGTAACAAGACCCGAACCTTTGCATGGTGTAAGCTCTCGGGTTCTTCGGATTCGACCCAATTGCGAGCCCTATGCCGTCGCTTTTCAAACGCTCCCTGCTGCCCAAGTTGCGCAGTTTTCCGCTGGCGGCCGATGCCGTTAGCGTTCTCTCCGGCGCTGCAGAATTCCGTCATTGCCTGTTGGAGAAAATCGCCAGCGCGACCCGGCGCATTTACATCGTTGCGCTGTACCTGCAACAGGATGAAGCCGGCCAGGAAATTCTCGATGCCTTGCACGCGGCCAAGCTGGCACGTCCGGAACTGGACGTGGTGGTCGTCGTCGACTGGCTGCGCGCCCAGCGCGGCCTGATCGGTGCCGGCAAGCAACCGGGCAACTCCGCCTGGTATCAGGAAATGACCCGCACCCACGAAAGTGTTGTGCCGGTCTACGGCGTTCCGGTACAAACCCGCGAACTGTTCGGCGTGTTGCACCTGAAAGGTTTCGTGATCGATGACTGCGTGATCTACAGCGGCGCGAGCCTGAACAACGTCTATCTGCACAAGTTCGACAAGTACCGCTACGACCGCTATCACCTGCTGCACAATCGTGAACTGGCCGATTCGATGCAGCATCTGGTGCAGCACGGCCTGGTGGCGTCCAAGGCGGTGCACCGCCTCGACCTGCCGAACCTGCCGACCACCCGCAGCCTGCGCAATGACATCGGCGACCTGCGCAGCCGCCTCAAGCACGCGGCCTACGACACCACGCGGGGCACCACCGACCGGACCGGTTTGTCTGTCAGCCCCTTGCTCGGCGTCGGCAAGAACAATCCGCTGAACCGGGTGATCTGCGAACTGATCGCCAGCGCCCAGCAGCAACTGACCATTTGCACACCGTACTTCAACCTGCCGCTGGCGATCATCCGCGAGATCAACCGCGCACTGGCCCGTGGGGTGAAGATCGACATTGTGGTCGGCGACAAGACCGCCAACGATTTCTACATTCCGCCGAGCGAACCGTTCCGGGTCATTTCGGCGCTGCCGTACCTGTACGAAATCAGCTTGCGCCGGTTTGCCAAGCGCCATCAGCGCAACATCGACAGTGGGCAGTTGAACCTGCACCTGTGGCGTGATGGTGACAACACCTATCACCTCAAGGGCATGTGGATCGACCGGCGCTATACCTTGCTGACCGGCAACAACCTCAACCCGCGGGCGTTTCGACTCGATCTGGAAAACGCCTTGTTGATCGATGATCCCCATGGCGAACTGCTGGAGCCGCGTCGTAAAGAGCTGACGGAGATCTTCCAGCACACTCGGCGTATCGAGCACTTCCAGAACCTGGAAACCCTCGCCGAGTACCCGGCGGGCGTGGCCAAGTTCCTCAAGCGCGTGAGTCGTGTGCGGATCGAGCGGTTGCTCTATCGCATCCTCTGAAAAAGATCGCAGCCTGTGGCGACTGACGCCTTCGCGGGCAAGTCGAATCGTCGCACCGCCGCTCCCACAAAATCAGCGTCGAAACACAGTGCTGTGATCGACGTGAAACCCTGTGGGAGCGGGCTTGCTCCGGGCGGCGTTCCGACGATGGCGGCCTGCCAGCCGACCTGATTTCGCGGATGTATCACTGCGTAGGAGCTGCCGAAGGCTGCGATCTTTTGATCTTGTTTGTCAGTAATAAAGCCAAAAGATCGCAGCCTCGTTCCACTCGACAGCTCCTACAGGGCAATGCGCACGCATGAAGAACCAGGCCGGCCGGCAGGCCGCCTCGGACGCTGTTGCGGTSYACGCCCCCTCGWGAGGCCGAGYGSAGGTTCTGCGYAGTGGKCAACCCGGCATGGATGCCGGGTTAGCCGCCGCCGGCCCAGAGTGTGTAAAAACTGGTTCAAACATCGTCGACRCGTAGCGYCGACGATGTTTGGCTGGCTAAYTACACCTAAAGCGYTCTTCGTAGCTCCARCCCGCTTTTAATGCCACYAGTAACGCTTCTCAGCTCGTCCATCGGGCAAAACAGGGGGCTTTTCAGGCCGCCAGCGCTTTCATCAGATTCTGCGCGCCGAGGATTTTCATCACCCGTTTCAAGTTATAAACGAGCACGTTCAAGCT
>NZ_JBFUIC010000075.1:0-21912 GCF_056402075.1 Pseudomonas sp. P4_C3 | reverse complement strand
ATTTAGGGGTGGTGAACACGATCGCCCCTGCCAGCACGAAGGGAATGGCCACCAGTATCCAGGCCGACATCCTCCCTTCGGCCGACAAGGTCTTGACCTTGCGTTGGAAGCGAAAGCGCCCGCGGATCAGGCGGCTCAGGCGCTCCAGCACCTCGGTCAAATTGCCGCCGGTCTCGCGATGGATGAGGATCGAGGTCACCAGCATCATCACAGTCATGCTCGGCATCCTCTCCAGCAGGCCGAGCATAGCCCGACGTACATCATTGCCATAGTTGATATCGGAGAAGGTCAGGCCAAACTCATGAGCCACCGGCCCTTTGTGCTCCTCGGCCACCAGGCGCAGGGTTTCGTTGAATGGGTGCCCGGCGCGCAGAGCGCGGCACATGGCATCCAGYGCGTCCGGCAGGCCTTCCTCGAACGCAGCGAAACGCTTGCCACGGTCGCGAGAGATTTTCAGTATGGGGAACCAGAAGATCGCGAAACCCGCCACCAGCGCCATCCACCAGACTGGCGAGACCATCCAGATCAGGATACCCACCCAGACACCCAGCACCAGCCCGAGCAGCAATACCCGATAGGCCCGGTACTCGTGCCCGGACTGMTCAATCATTTGCGTCAGTGATTCCATAAAGGGCAGCTGCTCAAGCCTGGCCTCCAGTGGCGACAAACGCGTCAGGTACTTTTGCCTCAATACCGTTTGCATGTTGGGCAAATTATTGGCTTTCTCCATTACGTGCAGGCGGCCGCGGATGCGCTTGCGCATCTTGCCGGCCTCGCCGAATACCGGTACCGCCACGCCCTGGGACAGGAGGAAGACGGCGATAAACACCATGCCGAGGAACATCAGAATGAATTCGCCTGGAACCTGGTTCATGGCTGCCGCGCCTCCATCCATTCAGGCCTGAACATCGTGAGCGGCAACTCGATGCCACGCTTGGCCAGCACATCACGAAATGCGGGGATCATGCCGCTGGGTCGATACTCCCCGAGTACCTCACCGTTTTCGCCCATGCCATGGCGCGCGAAGGAGAAGATTTCAGTCATGGTGATGATCTCGCCTTCCATGCCGTTGATCTCCTGCACGCTGACCAGGCGGCGCTTGCCGTCCTCCTGGCGTTCCAGCTGGATCACCACATCGATGGCCGATGCGATCTGCTGACGCATGGCCTTGATCGGGAAGGTCGCCCCGGTCATCGACACCATGTTCTCGACCCGCCCCAACGCATCGCGCGCGGTGTTGGCGTGAATCGTGGTCAGCGAGCCGTCGTGTCCGGTGTTCATCGCGGTCAGCATGTCCAGCGCCTCGACGCCGCGCACTTCACCGATCACGATACGGTCCGGCCGCATCCGCAGGCTGTTGCGCACCAACTCACGCTGGCTCACCTCGCCACGTCCCTCGATGTTCGAAGGCCGGGTTTCCAGGCGCACCACGTGGGGCTGCTGCAGTTGCAGTTCGGCCGAGTCTTCGATGGTGACGATCCGCTCGTTGTGCGGAATGAAACTGGACAGCACATTGAGCATGGTGGTCTTGCCGCTGCCGGTACCGCCGGAAATCAGCACGTTCAAGCGCCCACGGACAATCGCCTTGAGCAGCAGGGCAATGGYCGGGGTCAATGTCCCCACCTGGATCAGGCTGTCGGTATTGAGCAGGTCCACCGCAAAGCGCCGGATCGACATGCTCGGGCCGTCGATGGCCAGCGGCGGGATAATCGCGTTGACCCGCGAACCGTCCTTGAGCCGGGCATCTACCAACGGCGAGGACTCATCGATACGCCGACCCAGGCTGGAGACGATGCGATCGATGATGTTCAGCAAATGCTGATCATCGCGAAAGCGCACATCGGTGCGTTGCAGTTTGCCAAAGCGCTCGACATAGACCGAGGCATGACCGTTGACCAGAATGTCGGACACGCTGTGGTCAGCCAGCAACGGTTCCAGGGGGCCAAGGCCGAGCACCTCGTCGGTGATCTGCTTGATGATCAACTGGCGGCTGGACGTACTCACCGGTGCCGAATGTTCATCGAGCAGACGCTGGCAGATATCGCGAATCTGTCGCGTAGCCTCAGCCTGTTCAAGGGAGTCCAGCAAGGACAGGTCCATGACCTTGAGCAACTGCTGGTAGATCTTTTCTCGCCACTCGGCCTCCACCGGGGTGACCTGACTTTTGGTTTCGTAAAGAACGTCCGGCGTTGCACGTTCCCACGCCATCACTTCTTCTGCCGGATCCAGTTGGTCGTCACCTGGCTGGTTAGCCTGCGACGAGGCGGATTTAGCGGATTGTTTGCGCAAGCGGTTACGAAAGTCACTGATCATGGGTCACCCCCCGAAAAAACGGTTGAAGGCGCGTTTGAGCACGCTTTTGTTTCCAGCCACCTGCTTGCCAACCAGTTCCTCGGCCACGTTGCGCAGGGCAACGGTGATCGCCGCCTTCGGCGCATGCAGACCCAACGGCACGCCCGTGTTCTGACTCTGGCTGACCAGGTTGAAGTCGTTGGGTAATTTCGCCAGGTTGGTGCAGCGCAGCGCCTCGCCGATATCCTTGAGGCTGACCGCTGCCGCCTTGTCATAGCGGTTGACCACTATCTGCAATTGATCCCCACGCACGCCCAGGTCTTCGCGAAGAATCCGCACCAGGGAACTGGCATCGCGCAGATGGCTGACGCTCTGCTGCACCACCACGTATACCCGATCCACCTGTTCCAGCACGGAGCCGGTGAGGTGGTCGATTTGCCGCGGCAGATCGATCACTACCCAGTCATAGCTGGCGCGGGCCAACTGCATCAGGGTGTCAAGTTGCTCGGGTTGAGCATCCTGCGGCAGACACAGCTCACCGGCCCGGCCACCCAGCACATGCAAGGTCGGGCTGAAGTGGCTGCAAAAACCCCGTAGCGCAACGCTGTCCATGCCGTCGATCTGATGCAATACCTCCAGATGGCTGTGCGTCTGCGCCACATCCAGGTAATGCGTCACGCTGCCAAATTGCAGGTCCATGTCCAGCAACAGGGTACTGCCAGCCTTCATGCTGAGCTGCTGAGCCAGGTTGCAGGCCAGCATGGTGCCACCGGATCCGCCCTTGGCGCTGATCACGGCGAGCAATTTCCCTTCTGTCCCACCGCCGCTGCGAACCTCCATGACCAGCCGATTCAAGGCGACGACCAGCTCTGTCTCGGCGACGGGCTCCGGCAGCACGTCACGGGCGCCGGCCTGCATCGCCAGGCGCATGCCTTCCTGTTCGCTCAGCAGCCCGCACACCAACATCGGCGGACGTTCATGGGCCGGGCGCTGTAACAGTGCCGCCAGCTCTTCACGCCACAGGTGGCTGACGCGTAAAAGCAACAGATCGGGCATCCGGTCCAGGCCGTAGAGCGGGTCGACATGCCCATTGCTCACCAGCCGAGTACTCACCTCCAGGCTGGGCATGCGTTGGCAGACGCTCTGCAGGTCGCGCAACGACGCGGCATCACGGCTGCTGATCAGTAACCTGAGCCCGGCTTTGCCGGTCGAACTGGAGAGTGGAGTGTCCCTGGTATTCAGCATGGCGTGATCTCCCCGGAATCGGAATGACGCCCGAGGCTTTCGCGTGGCAACGTTGCCCTGAATGTAGGCAAGGTAATGGGCACGCCGAACCCGGGAATGAACAGATTGAAAACGAAGTTCTGCAGACTCAACCGGACATAGCGAATGGCACGAAAACCATTGACGCTGACCAGGTCTGAGGGGTTGGCAACCAGCGCACCATTCACGTCCAGATAGGTCAACGTCAGGTGGGTGGTGGCCAGATTGCCTATCAGCTGGCTCGTACCGGCGTCGGTCGCCGCATTGAAGATCGCTCGCCGCAACACCACCGGATCGCTGATATTGCACACCGCCGCCAGGCGCGTACCGCGGCGCACGGCTTCATCCAGCGCATTGACCGTAAAGTACAGGCGGCCCATTTCCACCACGCCGAACAACAGCGTGAACATCAGCAGACCAATGAAGGCAAACTCCACCGTATAGGTGCCGCGCATGTGCTTTCTGTTCATCACAGGGCCCTCATCACGGTAGTGGCGACCAGCGGAATGCTCAGTGCAATCCGATTACCAAAAAAACCGGGAAGCGATCCGGTGCAACTGCCAGCGCCAATCACCGGGCAGAACGTGTAAGTGATGGTGACCCGCACATGGTCGGTGCCCACTGCGGCAACGACCACGTTGCCGGTCGTCAGCCCTGACACTACAGCGGGCCCGGTGTTGGCAGGTACGCCATACACCGCAACGTTTTTCGTCTGGGTCTGCAGCGTATCGCTCAGAGCGACCTTGCCAAGCGTTGAGTCCCAGGCCTGGCTGGCAACAAAACGGTCGGCATCGCGGCTGGCCTGCAGCAGCAGGTTGTACTGATAGAGCATGCGACCGAACTCACCGAAGGCCAGCAACAGCAACAGCAGCACCGGCAGGACCAGGGTGAATTCCACAATGGCCAGGCCTTGCTGGCGCTGCCGATGTTTAAATCCGTGAAGTCTCATGACACCTCCTACGAGTCAGTGCTCGGAGTGCCGCTGCCGTTGAGATAGGTTTTGTAGAGCTGAATGATCTGCGGGCCGGAATCGGTTGACGGCGAGGGGCCGGCCACGTTGTCGCCTTCGCACACCTTCACGAACTGGCCAAAGACCTGCGAGTTCGTGCCACCTTTATCCATGGGCTGCACCACAAAATAGCAGCCAAAACCGAGGACGGGGATCAAGGTTGAACCATTCTGTTTCCCGGCGCAGTCGCCCACCACGACTTTCAGCATCCGGCGCTCGAACACCCCGTTGCCCACACAGTCACTGCCGGACCCTGCCACACACGCGGCAACGCTCGCACGCCAGTCGTTGTAGTCCAGTATCGCGTTACCGCCCGCCGTGAGATTGCCGTTACTCGAGGTGACAGCTTGCCCCTGGTACTTCGGGCCTGTGCCGTTGTCAGTGATTGCGGGGTCACTGGACGTGGTCACCAGATCCGGTGGATAGGCCGAGGCACTGACCTGGCCGCCGTTGTAGATGCCGAAGCGTGTATTCAGGCCTTGAGAGGCAGGGCCGACCTTGTTGCCAGGGTCAGTCAGGACATTGTCCCCCACAATGCTGCAGACCTTGAGACCTCCGGCCATGCCCTCGGGAATTTTCGTGCCAAGATCGAGCAATTGATAATTGCCTGGACCAATGCTGTCGGTCGATTTTCCGGACCCCGTCTTTATTACCTGCAAATTACCAAATTGAAAGCCCCAGAACATGCCGGCGGCCGGGTTGTTTTTAGTCTTATCGCCACAGACCATCAAAGGTGCGAGATCGCAGGGGCTGGTAGGGCTGGGTCCGGCAGTGGCAATCGCCGCCACCGCTTTGGCTCCCAGGCCACCAGAGCCGAATACCCGGGCGAAGTTCCAGAAAAATCCCGTCAGGCTATAGCTCGGTACCGATACCCGAACGTACTTGGCATCCGCCGGCCCGGGAAAGGCGAACGGGCCATAGACGCTGCTTGCCAGTTCCACCACTGCAAATGCACCGGCGTTGCCGCCGACCGCTGTGGCCAATTCGTTGTTGCCCGTGGCATTGGCATTTTGTATCAACGTATTGAGCGCGGCGGTGCGTGTTGCGTTAGCCGCGGTGACACTGTTGATGCCCCCCTCCACCTGGCTCAGGGTCTTGGCGCCACTCAGGGCGGCGGCGTCCACCGCATTCTGCAGGCGCGTTTTGTTCAGCATCATATGCCCGCCGTCCAAAGCCAACGCCGCCATCATGGCCATCGCCGCCAACGCGATCACCATCAATACACTCACCGATCCTTCCTGGCGCCTTGGCGTCGAAGTGAACGGCCGCTGAATACGAAGATTCATCATCAAGCCCTCGATTGCCGATACCGATCCGGATCGACTCCGCCAATACCGTGGTGCCCTGGTACCTGTTGCGCCCGGTTAGCGAATTTTGATTACATTGGCCTCGATCCCGCGAATAATGGTGACGGCTCTGCCACCCTCTCCATTACCACGTGGCACTATGGGCTTTGGCTCTGTGGCGGTAGCCACCGCCATGGCCGGTGCGGCAGGTGCAACGGTCGCGATTTTTTTCTCGGCGTTCAGCGGGKTGCGCAAGGTCAATTGCAACTTCCCTTCCGATTGCGCGGTTACCAGGGTTTCAGCCTCGGCAGTCGTCATTTCCAGCGTCACTGCACGCACCACCACCGGTTGGGTTTTGTCAGTACCCGCAGTCTGATCCACCGCCAACACCCGCAAGTTCTCGAGGATGGTCCTGGAGGAGGCGCTGTTAGTGCCGGCATTGTTGGTTTTGGTCGCCAGTACATCGACCCGGTTACCCGGCAACAGGAATCCGCCGACGCCGACCACATCGTCCACGCGTACCGATATGGCGCGTTTGTCGGGGGCAATCAAAGAGGCCAGGGTGCTACCCCCCAGGTGCTCGCTCAAACGCGCACCACGCACGATGTCGCCCCGCAGAATGTCGAACGTTGCGATCTTGCCCACGGCTTTTTCGCTGGCATCGAAGGCATCGTCCGGGATCGTATCCATGGGCATGCGTACGGTCGTGACCTGGTGGGCCTCGACCATCTGCCCGAATGGAATCTCTACCGTGGCGACCACCACGCTTCGCAGGTGGTCATCCGGGCTGGCATTGAGCCGCGCGCTCAACCAGGAATCGGCCATCCATGCAGCCCCAAGGCCCATGGCCAGGGAAACGCCTATCAGGGTCAGCGTACGAGAGCTCATGTCAGTATCTCCGTATCAAAGAAAGTCGAGCTGGACGAAGTAGTTGTGCCAGGCCCATTCCAACTCTTTCGGTGACAGTGGTCCGGAACCGCCGATATAACGCTGGCGATCGAGTGCCATGTTCAGGAGATCTCGGGGATGGCAGGGCACCAGGGGCATGCCTTCGCTTGCATAAAGCCTTTGCAGCGCATAACGCACCAGCAACGGGTCATAGGAAATCCCCAGACGCTCACTTTCCTGACGCCAGATCTTTTCGTACTGCTCGGGCTTCAGGTAACCGAACTGCAGCTTGTAGCCAATCCGACGAAGGAAGGCCTCATCGGCCAGCTCCAGGGGATTGAGGTTGGTGGAAAACACCAGAATCAGATCGAACGGCAACTCGCAATGCCGACCGCCGCCCAGGTTGAGGAAATCGCGTTTCTCTTCCATCGGGACGATCCAGCGATTGAACAGCTCGGCGGGGGCCATGCGCTGGCGCCCCATGTCGTCGATGATGAACAGGCCATTGCTGGCCTTGAGCTGCAGGGCGGCCTGGTATTGACGGGTGAAGGGGTCATAGCGAACGTCCAGTTGCTCCATGCTCAACTCACCGCCCGTGATGACGATCGGGCGTTTGCAGCGCAGCAGTCGACGATCGATCCCTTCGTTGAGCATCAGATTGTTCTGTTGAGCATTTTCATCGAGCCGCTGATGCACCTGCGGGTCATAGATTTCGATCACCGACTCGTTGATGACGATGGCATAAGGGACCCAGATGGCCTCGGCGAACAGGCGGATCAGCCGACTGCTGACATAGGTCTTGCCGGTCCCTGCGGGGCCATAAATCATGATCGCGCGCCCGGAATTCATCGCCACACCCAACTGATCGAGCATCTCCTCCGTGAGCACTACGCCAGCCAGGGCATTGCGCATATCGTTGGCGTTGATGCGACTATGGTGAATGGTCTGCAGTTTGATCAGGGAGCGGTAGGTACTCACCGGGAAGGGTGCCGCTCCGATATAGCCACTGCGCGACAGGGCATCGCGGGCGACACCGCGACCACGTTCGGTCAGGCCGTAACGCAACATCTGCCCGCCCGTTTGACTCGCCTGACCCAGCACTTCGACACGACCATCCTTGCGCAGAAACGCCAGGACCTCTTCAAGTACCGCGCCGGTCAGCGCCAGGCGGTCCACCAGCCGCGACATGTCCAGCACGCCGGCATCAAACAAATGCTTGCACACCAACTCGCCGAGAAAACTGTCGGTCAGACCCGTTTCGCGGATTGTGCAGGGCTGAGGCGCCAGGCGTTGCACCGCGTTCCGATCGCTGGGGTAGGCATCACTTTCGACGATGACGTGCATGTCTAACCTCCGAATCAACCGGCAGTGAGTTGCCAGTAGATGCTATTCAACGTCCCCAGCAGGATCGCTACCGAATAAGGAAAGGGCTTGCCGGCTACCTCGTCTGAACTTGGCGCCATATAGGCCCGCGCCCAAAACATCAACCGATAGCGCCCCAGGGTCTGCAATAATTGACCGCGCACCAGAACGATCAGGAAACCGCACAACCCTCCCCATATCAGACTGAAGAACACAGCCCATAAGGCGTAAGGGGGGGGGAGAAAACTGCCAACCATGGCCATCAGCTTGACGTCGCCGGCAGCCATGCCGCCGAGGGCATACATGGGCAGGAACAGAGCAAAACCGATCAGGAGGCCCAGCACGCCATCCCCCAGGCCGCTGATCCCACCTGAGTAAGTCTGGCTGGCCAACCCCAAGGCCAGACCTACCAGGATCAGCAGGTTGGAAATGCGGTGGCGACGCAAGTCGCTCACCACCGCCACGCCCAGCAGTCCTATCAGCACAACGGTAGCTACCAGCTGTTCCATGGACATGTCGCATCCTCCTGCCAGAGTTGTCGTTATGGTGCGGCGGGGGCAGCGCAAGCGGCACCACTAACGGCGGCACAAAGAGCTCTGATTCTAGTGTCCACTGCCCCGCCAAGAGCCGTGAACGCCGCGACAACGGCTATTGTGACCAACCCACCGGCCACCGCGTATTCCACGATGGTCAGACCATCTTCGTCTTTGATGAACTTCACAACCGAAGCCTTGATTGTTTGCATGATCATTTTGCCCACCTCACTCGAATGTTGTTTTTTCTGAGGCAGTACTTTCTGTGCTGCCTGATGCAACCCTAGTCAGTGGCAAGGCATGGGCGTTAGGAAGATTTTGCACATCGCTAGGACTTTTTTGCGGGGCGGCCAAATACGCAGCATTGGCTTTTGCAGAAGTAACAGGTGGGGGTAAACAAGGCACTGAAACGCAAAGACAATTGTCACTGATTCACAAGCGACAAACGGTTCGAGCCGGGTTTGTCGATAACACACCAACAAACATTCACCCAGGGCTGCCTTCCAGGCAACCCATAGAGCGAATAGAACTAAAAATCGTCTTTCCTATCAGGATTAAATCTGCAAAGTGATGGCACCTTGGCAATACTCCTTAACAAAGTGAGTCACCCAGAACCCCAGAGTAGAGACATGACGTCCAATTTGACCAAAAGGCCATCGCTCCTGTGGTTCGATCTGACTCATGATCGGTCCACGAAAGAACTCGCCGCGCAGTTCGAGGACTCCTGCGACTGCAAACTGGCGAAAAACTCCGTGTTGCCCATCGGGGAACACGCAGACATGATCTGCGTCCATTTTGATCGCCCCGACACGCCAGGCTTGCGGCTGTTGCTGGAGATCAAACGCACCACCCCCACCATCCCGATCACCATGTTCACCGTGCAGCACTCGGAGGAACTGGCCGTATGGGCCATGCGCTCCAGCGTCTGGGAATACATGGTGCTCCCGCTCTCGACCACCGAGAGGAATCGTTACCTGACGGCGGTGGTGCAGCTCTGCGAGCTGCGTCGAAATACCAACGGCCGGGGCAAGTCATCGCAGATCGACCATTCCCCGACCCTGCCGGACAGCATCCGGTTGACCTCAGGACACCAAAAACACCAGGCGCTGAGCAATGTCATGCTGTACATCGAACAGCACTTTCGTGACAGCATCGATCAGAGGGAATTGGCACAGCGCTGCGGCATGACGACATTTCGCTTCAGCCGCCTGTTCAAGGAAGCCAATGGGCTTGGCTTCACGGATTACATCCTGGACAAGCGCATGAACTTCGCCAAAGATCTGCTCGACAACAGCCAGATGCCGATTACCAGCATCGGCTATGAGGCCGGCTTCAAGGATCCTTCCTACTTCGCTCGTGCCTTCAAGCAGTTCGCCAACTGCACACCCAGCGAATACCGAGTGGCACGCCAAATCAAAGCGGCTGCCGCTGCGCAACCGGTGCAGGATGAAAAAACCATTGAAGCGCTCGAAAGCCTGGTACAGAGCCTCAGCGGTTGACCTGGTTTTTTACGCGCACACAAAAACGCCGCTCAATGAGCGGCGTTTTCGTTAAATATGGAGCGGGAAACGAGACTCGAACTCGCGACCCCGACCTTGGCAAGGTCGTGCTCTACCAACTGAGCTATTCCCGCATTGGCGTCCCCTAGGGGACTCGAACCCCTGTTACCGCCGTGAAAGGGCGGTGTCCTAGGCCACTAGACGAAGGGGACACACGTACTGCATTCACTCCCTGCTTCGTTTCGCTGTGTGCTTTACGCTGCAAGTGGCGCGCATTCTATGGATGGATTGAGAGGTCGTCAACCCCCTGATATAAATTTATTTAAATCAATGACTTCGCCCTGCTTTTGGGAGCCGTTGCGGTTTTTCCGCGGCCCGGCGTTTGACGCTTATATTCTGGCACCCGCCAAGACGTTATAGTCCACCCAATGATGGCACTCTGCGAATCGAGTGCCATCATTCATAAAAACGGGGCTGCGGCCGATATAAGCACAAGCATGTCCGATCCAACCCGTCGTGCGGGCCAGGGCGCTCAAATGCCAAGCCACCCGACTCGCATGCGTAACCTATAAAGAGGTCTTACCGGTGACGCCACTCATGATCACCCTGCTAATCGTAGCCGGGATCGCCCTGTTGATCGCCATTGGCTACATGAACCATGTGGTGGAAAACAACAAGCTGGAAAAGGCCCGTACCAAGATCGAGCTCAACGATCGCCTGCGTCGCTGCGGCGAGATCACCGAGACGTTCCCCGGCCAGCTGATGACCCCGGCACTCAAGCTGCTGTTGGCCCGCCTGGAACTGAACGTCTGCCAGCGCCTGCTCAACCTGGAAAAATCCAGCGCCAACCTCAAGGCACGGATCGCCGAACTGGAGGCCCTTGTCGGCCAGGGTGAATCCATCCCGGTCAACAATCCGCCAGCACCGATCCAGACCGAAGCCAAGGCCAAGGATGTACGCTTCCTGCTCGAAGCCCTGCACGGCCAGATTACCCGCGCGGCACAAGACGGCTTCTTGCCCCCCAACGAAGCCAAGCGCTGGATTCGTGAAGTGCGCCACATCCTCGTGTTGCTGCACATCGAGTTCTTCAACAACCTCGGCCAGCACTCCCTGCAACAGAACCAGCCAGGGCAAGCTCGCCTGGCATTCGAGCGCGGCGTGCAATACCTGCGCAAACAACAGGACCCACAGGTCTACGCCGAGCAACTGGCATACCTGGAAAAACTCCTGGCCCGCGCCAACGACCAGGTCATGGATCGCATCGCGCCGGTCGAAGGCGAGGTCAACCAGTTGACCGAAGGCTTAAAAGACGTCGAGGCCGACGCGGACTGGAAAAAGAAAGCGATCTACGACTGATCAGCGAAAGCCACTGTAGGAGCAAGCTCGCTCCTACAGGAAGCTTTCAAAGCCTGAAATGCCCCACCATCCCCTTCAGTTCAACCCCCAGTTGCGCCAATTGAATACTGGACGCTGCATTGCCCTGCATCGCCAGCGATGACTGATCTGCACTAGCGCGAATGCTAGTGACACTGCGGTTGATCTCTTCGGCCACCGAGCTCTGTTCCTCGGCCGCCGCGGCGATCTGCTGGTTCATCTGCTGGATCAACGATACCGCCGCCGCAATACTTCCCAGCGCACTCTCGGTCTGCAAGGCATCGCTGACCGCCAGCTTCACCAACTCGCCACTGCTCTGGATCTGCTGCACCGACGACTGCGCCGCCGAGCGCAAAGCGCTGACCAGGCGTTCGATTTCCTCGGTCGATTGCTGGGTTCGCTTGGCCAACGCGCGCACTTCATCGGCCACCACCGCAAAACCCCTGCCCTGCTCGCCGGCCCGGGCCGCCTCGATCGCCGCGTTCAATGCCAGCAGGTTGGTCTGCTCCGCCACGCTTTTGATCACACTCAACACCGTGCCGATATTGTGGATTTCCGCACTCAGGCTTTCGATGCTCGAACTGGCGGAAGTGGCCGAATCCGCCAACTGCTCGATCCGTGCCATGCTCTGGCGCACCACCTGCTGACCGCTTTCAACCTTGCCGTCAGCCGTTTGCGCAGCCAGGGCCGCTTCCTCTGCATTGCGCGCGACATCATGCACCGTGGCGGTCATCTGATTCATCGCGGTGGCAACCTGCTCGGTTTCCTCCTTCTGTGTGCTGACTTCGAGGTTGGTCTGCTCGGTCACCGCCGACAGCGACTGGGCGGAAGTCGCCAACTGTTCGATACCCGACTGCAAGCCGCTGACGATATGACTGAGCCCCGCGCCCATTTGCTGCATTGCCTGCATCAACTGACCGATTTCGTCGCGGCGGGTCACGTCAATGGTCGCACTCAAATCCCCCGAGGCAATCTGCTGCGCCACCTGAATCACGCTACGCAGCGGTGCCACGATCAATCGGGTGATGAACCACGCGGCAACCAGCCCAACCAGCAAGGCCAGGGCGGAGGAGCCAATGATCAGCAGCGAGTTCTTTTTCAGTTCAGCCTGCATCGCTTGGTCTTGCGCGACATAAGCCTGATCCACCCGCTCGACCACTTGGGCTGCGCGTTGGTGCAATTGCTGATAGACGGTTTTTTCCTGTTCCAGCAGGTCGGTGTACTCGGCGAGCTTGTCACTGAAACTGGCGATATGACCCGTCACCTCATTGAGGACGGTCTGGTAACCCTCATCCTTGATCGTGGTCTTGAGCTGCTCGGCCTGGGTCAATGCCTGGCTGGCCTGTTCGATCTTGCCCTGCCCGGCGCTGTCGTCGCCTTTGCGGCTTTGATCCAGACGCACGCGCGCTTCATTCATGGCTTGCAGCATCAAGCGTGAAACCTGGCTGACCTGGCTGGCCTGCTCGATGAATTGCGCACCGTCCTTGCCTTCGGAATCTTTCAGGGTATAGGCACCGTCATCGGCGAGCCCGGACTGCAATACGTCAAGATTATTGGCCACGCTGGACACCGACCAACTGGCCATTTCCAGCGCCAGGTCCTTGGCCTGGGTGAGCGAGACAAACTCGTCGAAGGCCTTGCGATAGGCGCCCAAAGACTGTTCGACATCATTCATCACCGGCATGTTGGCCGCAGACGCGGCCTTGAGCTGGCCGGCCAGGGCGATCAGGCCATCGACGCCCTCGTGCAGGGCATCGACGGTTTTCGGATTGCCGTGCAAGGCGTATTCCTGCTCCAGCAGCCGCACCTTGAGCAAACCGCTGTTGAGCGATGACATTTGCGTGAGCCCGTCGAAGCGCTGGCTGATGGTTTGCAGGGACCACACGCCAATGCCCGCCACCAGCGCAGTCAACAACAGCACCAGGACAAACCCGATACCCAGTTTTTTTGCCATACCGAGGTTGGCAAAACGTCCTTGCACGCCCGAATTCATTGCACTTAGTCCCCTGCCAAAGTCTGTAGACGCAGATTCGCAACGGGCCAGTAGCAACACAAGGCTCTGGCGCCTGAATAATGGCAAAAAGCTACACCAGCGTCGTTTTCAGAACGCTGGAGGTCGATCCCGGGCAGTGGCCTGAAAGAACGCACGGGCACGCGGGTCGCAGGCATAGGCCACGTTGATACGCTGCCAGTCACTGGYCTCACCCGAGGGGTTGAAGGCGGTCTTCGATGACAGCAGTACACCCAGGCGCCGTGCCTGGGTCCGCACCTGATCGTAATCGGACATTCCTGATCGCGCCCAGATGAACAGGCCTCCCGCCGGTTTGCCGAAAATCTCCCATTCGGTATCTTCGAGCAATTGCAACACCGCCAGCCGGTCGCTGTTCAAGCGTTGGCGCTGACGCTGCACCAGTTTGCCGTAGGCACCGTTAGCCAACAGGCACGCCAGCACCGACTCGCAAAATCGTGAGGCGCCCATGCCACTGATCATCTTGACTTCGGCCAGACGCGTAATGACTTCAGAGCCGGCCACCACGAAACCGACCCGCAAGGAACTGCTGAGGGTCTTGGAATAGCTGCCGACGTAGATCACGTTGTCGTCCAGCGCAGCCAGTCGCGTAGCGCAACCGCTGCGCAAATCCGCATAAACGTCGTCTTCGATCACCTGCACGCCAAAGGTCCTGGCCAGCTRCAGCACGCGGCGCGCTACCGCCGGTGCAAGGCTGCTGCCCGTCGGGTTGTGATAGAAGCTATTGATGACCAGCCCCTGAGGCCGGTGTTTGACCAGCACCGATTCGAGCATGTCCACGTCCGGCCCCCGCGGTGTTCGCGGCACCTCGACCATGTGGATGCCGTGCAGCCTGAGCAGATCGAACAGCACCGGATAACCGGGACTCTCCACGGCCACGCAGTCACCGGCCTTGAACAGTGTCCGCACAATCAGGTCGAGCCCCTGACTGGCCCCCGCCGTGGTCATGATCCGGTTGTCCTGCACCGGGATATCCAGCTGCCTGAGGCGCTTGAATATCTGTTGTCGCAAGGCTGGCAATCCCAGCGGCGTGCTGTAGTTGAACAGGCTGGCCGTATCGGTACGACTGACTTGCCGAATCGCATAAATCAGATCGTCCGTCTCGCGCCAGCTTTCAGGCAGCCCGCCACAGCCCAGCCTCAACTCACTCGAATAAGGCCCGTTCTCGGGCTCAGCCCCCTCGAACCACACAGGCTCGTGCCTTGTACCCGTAGTCAATGCCGGGTCGGCAACCCTATAGCCGGCCCCATGACCTGACACCAGCATCCCCTGCGTCACCAGCCGTTCGCAGGCCTGGGCAACGCTTGACTGACTGAGCAAATTGATCCACGCAATCTGTCGCACCGAAGGCAGGCGCGTACCGGGCGATACCCCGCTGGAACGAAGCCAACAGGTCAGCGCGTCAACAATTTGCTGTACGACGGGCACCAGCGCCTGTCGGTCGATTCTCAATTCCATGAGCAAGCAAACTCCTGTTGATTTTGCGAGCAACAGTTAATCACAGGAGTGTTCGAATACATGTGCGACAACGCCGCCAAAACCCATTGCTCTAATCATTTGAAACACATTGCCCGGTGCCTTTGTGAAACCAAAAAACCTGTGGGAGCTTGCTCGCTCCCACAGGTTCCGGGTGTACTCGGTATCGGCGCGTCGCTTAAAACGCGGTAACGCCACCGTCCACGGCCAATGAGTGACCCGTAGTGAACGCCGCGCCATCGCTGCACAGGTACAGCACCGCGCTGGCGATCTCTTCGACTTTGCCGATGCGACCGACCGGATGCATGGCGTTGGCGAACTCGCCTTTTTTCGGGTCGGTTTCATAAGCGCGACGGAACATATCCGTGTCGATCACCGCCGGGCACACCGCGTTGACCCGGATCTTTTTCTTGGCGTACTCGATGGCCGCCGACTTGGTCAGGCCGATCACCGCATGCTTGGAGGCGGCGTAGATGCTCATTTTCGGCGCGGCCCCAAGGCCGGCCACCGATGCCGTATTGACGATCGCACCGCCCCCTTGCGCCAGCAGCAGCGGCAATTGGT
Source organism: Pseudomonas sp. P4_C3 (assembly GCF_056402075.1). Classification (NCBI taxonomy): domain Bacteria; kingdom Pseudomonadati; phylum Pseudomonadota; class Gammaproteobacteria; order Pseudomonadales; family Pseudomonadaceae; genus Pseudomonas; species Pseudomonas sp. P4_C3. Next base: position 6,337 of record NZ_JBFUIC010000075.1, on the reverse strand, counting down.
ATTTCATGCACAACCAGACGCCTTTGACGTTGACACCCATGATCGCGTCGAACTCGTCGAGCGTACCTTCGGCCAGCTTGCCTTTCTCTATTTCGATGCCGGCATTGTTGAAGGCATAGTCGAGACGACCGTAAGTATTGATCACCTCATCCATCAAATTTTTTACATCGCTTTCCAGGGTAACGTTGCAGCGTACGAAGGTCGCTTCGCCACCGACTGTACGAATCAGCGCCACCGTGCCCTCACCGCCCGCCGTATCCATATCGGCCACCACTACCTTCAGGCCCTCGGCGGCAAATGCCTGGGCGGTCGTGCGGCCGATACCGGCCGCCCCGCCTGTCACCACAACCACCTGGCCGGAAAACGTCATGCTCATTGTTATGTCCTCGAAGAGAAGAATGCGGTAGGGCCAGTCTAGTCATGAAGGTCTTGAACACGGCAGCACTATCAAGGCTCCGGTTGGGCGCCCATGATTTGCAGTGATGGAACTGCCGTACCAACTATCACTGCACTGGATCAACCTGCATTCGCCGCATCAGCCGAACTTGCGGCATCGTCGCTGACCGGCTATCAACAAAGCTTCATTCATCTTGAGTGCCTGCCATGACCTCCCAGACCAATCGCCAATTCCTGCTCGCCAAACGCCCGGTTGGCGCGGCGACCCGTGAGACATTCACCTACCAGGAAATACCGGTCGGCGAACCGGCGGCGGGTCAGATCCTGGTCGAAAACCAATACCTGTCCCTGGACCCGGCCATGCGTGGCTGGATGAACGAGGGCAAGTCCTACATCCCGCCGGTCGGGCTCGGCGAAGTCATGCGCGCCTTGGGTGTGGGCAAAGTCATTGCCTCGAACAACCCGGGGTTCGCGGTCGGGGATTACGTCAACGGCGCCCTGGGCGTGCAGGATTTCTTCCTCGGCGAGCCGCGAGGCTTCTACAAGGTCGATCCGAAACTGGCACCTCTGCCACGTTACTTGTCGGCACTGGGGATGACCGGGATGACGGCGTACTTCGCCCTGCTCGACGTCGGCGCTCCGAAGGCCGGTGACACCGTGGTGCTGTCGGGTGCGGCTGGCGCCGTGGGCAGCATCGCCGGGCAGATTGCCAAGATCAAAGGCTGCCGTGTGGTGGGCATCGCCGGCGGTGCGGACAAGTGCAAGTTCCTGATCGATGAACTGGGTTTCGATGGTGCTATCGACTACAAGAGCGAAGACGTCCTTGCCGGCCTCAAGCGCGAGTGCCCGAAAGGCGTCGACGTGTATTTCGATAACGTCGGTGGCGACATTCTCGACGCGGTGTTGAGCCGCCTGAACATGAAGGCGCGGGTGGTGATTTGCGGTGCCATCAGCCAGTACAACAACAAGGAGGCGGTCAAGGGCCCGGCTAATTACCTGTCGCTGCTGGTCAACCGCGCGCGCATGGAAGGTTTTGTGGTGATGGACTACGCCGCCCAATACGCCAGCGCTGCACAGGAAATGGCCGGCTGGATGGCCAAGGGGCAGCTCAAGAGCAAGGAAGACATCGTCGAAGGACTGGAGACTTTCCCGGAGACGCTGATGAAATTGTTCAGCGGGGAGAATTTCGGGAAGTTGGTGTTGAAGGTTTAAAGCAGAAGATCAAAAGATCGCAGGCTACGCCAGCTCCTACATGAGATTGGATTCCTCTGTAGGAGCTGCCGAAGGCTGCGATCTTTTACGCCAGTTCAGCCACGACCGAAGCCAGTGCCTTGGCCGGATCCGCCGCCTGGCTGATCGGACGACCAATCACCAGATAGTCGGAACCGGCATCCAGCGCCTGGCGTGGCGTCAGAATACGGCGCTGATCGTCCTGGGCGCTGCCCGCCGGGCGAATCCCCGGGGTCACCAGTTGCAGCGACGGATGCGCCGTTTTCAGGGCCTGGGCTTCCAGGGCCGAGCACACCAGGCCGTCCATCCCGGCTTTTTCCGCCAGGGCGGCCAGGCGCAGGACCTGCTCTTGCGGCTCAATGTCCAGACCGATACCCGCCAGGTCTTCACGCTCCATGCTGGTCAACACGGTCACGCCGATCAGCAGCGGTTTCGGACCGCTGCGCTGATCCAGCACTTCACGGCACGCGGCCATCATGCGCAGACCGCCGGAGCAATGCACGTTGACCATCCACACGCCCATTTCCGCAGCTGCCTTGACGGCCATCGCGGTGGTGTTCGGGATGTCGTGGAACTTGAGGTCCAGGAACACTTCGAAACCCTTGTCACGCAGGGTACCGACGATTTCCGAAGCGCAGCTGGTGAACAGCTCCTTGCCGACTTTGACCCGGCACAGCTTCGGGTCCAACTGATCGGCCAGCTTCAGTGCGGCGTCACGGGTAGGGAAATCCAGGGCGACGATGATAGGAGTCTGGCAGGCGGACATGAGTGGGCTCTCAGGCAAGTCGAAATCGGCGCGCATTGTAGCGGAACCAGCGCCGCTGCGGGACCCGATGATCGGTAAATCGTCGCGACGCCTCAGGCAAGACTAGCCCTTGAGGCCATTGTGTCGAGTCCGATACATACACGACACGCCCGCAACACCCGGGCCCGCTACCCTCGGCAACCGCAACAGGTCCTTGCAACAGCACTTCCGGTGGCGTTGGCCTGGGCATGACCATTGCCTGTTCCGACTAAGAGGCCCTAAGCAGAATACAAATCTCAGGGCCGGCGATCTTCAGCCCGTGCCTGGGTCTTGCTCCAGTCGATCAACAGGCTGTAGGCCACCGCCAGCAATGTCGGGCCAATGAACAGGCCGATAAAGCCAAAGGCAATCAACCCGCCAAACACCCCAAGCAGCACAATGACCAGCGGCAGATTACCGCCACGGCTGATCAGGTACGGTTTGAGCACGTTGTCGACACCGCTGATGACGAATGTGCCCCAGATCCCGAGGAATATGGCCATCCCGTACTCGCCTTTCCAGGCCAGCCACGCGGTCGCTGGAATCCATACCAACGGCGGGCCCATCGGAATCAGGCTGAGCATGAACGTCACGATACCGAGCACCAATGCACCCGGTACACCGGCAATCAGGAACCCGATCAGCGCCAGGGTCGCCTGGGCCGCCGCGGTGCCGATCACACCGTTCACCACCCGCTGTACCGTGCCCGCCACCAGTTCAATGTAGTAGCCGGCCCGTTGACCGATCAGCCGCTCCAGCAACGTGTGGACAAACGCCGCCAGGCGCGGCCCGTCACGATAGAAAAAGAATACGAAGACGATGCTCAGGGTCAATTCGAGAATACCGCCGCCGATCTGCGCGCTGCGCGCCAGCAACCAGTTACCCACCTGCCCCAGATAAGGCTTGAGCGACATCATCATCGCCGCGCCTTGCTCATCGATGCTGTTCCAGATCCCGACCAGCCGCTCGCCCACCAGGGGAATCGAACCCAGCCACACCGGCGCTTCGGGTAGCCCCTCGACCTGCGCATCCTTGATGAATGCCGTGGCATCTCGCACATGATCGGCAAGGTTGAAACCCAGCCACACCAGCGGTGCCGCTACCAGCACCATCCACCCCAGCGTCAACAATGCCGCCGCCAGCGACTCGCGGCCATTGAGCCAACGGGTCAGCAAGCGCATCAGCGGCCAACTGGCAAATGCCAGGACCGCCCCCCAGAACATCGCCGACCAGAACGGCGCCATCACCCAGAAACTCGCGCCGAACAACACCACGAGCAGGATCTGCACCAACAGGCGATCATTATTGATCATCAAAAGTCTCGAAAAATCAGTCCACAAAAGAGTAGGCGAACGCGGCGTACACGTTCGCCCGGTACAGCCTAGCGCAATAACTCGATGTGCAGGCCAGAGCCTTCGGCACTGCCGGTTTCCATCCGCGCGGCACGCACGCCCTGGCCAATCAGGGCCTGACGCCAGGCTTCGGCGTTCGCTCCGGAAATACTGACCCGCAAGGTGGTGTCCAGATTCAGTCCGCGAGAAATCAGGCGTAGCCAGGTCTCGTCAGGCGCGTCGCTCAATGTGGGAAAGTCGAGTTCACTGGTGCTCTTGAGTTCACGCAGCAAGGTCGCGGAGGTCGGCAATAACTCGCCCAGCGGCGCCGAAGCGTCGAACTGTTCGACATGCAGGTAGGCTTTGCGATTACCGCGGGTGATGCTGTACAGCGCAACGAGCGTGTTGTCCCGTGGAGCGGCAAGTCGCAGCAGCAAATAGGCTTGTTGATCGTCGGCACCGTACAGCTTGGCGTTGCCGAAGACTTGATTGGCCCAGAGGCTGCTTTCACCGCAATCGCGCGCCTGGCACCAAAAGAGCAACCCGGCGCCCTGTTGTTGCAAGGCCTCGCGGGCAGCGGTGAACGCCTCGATGGATGGATGCTCCGATGGCAACTCGTAGGTCACCGAAGTGACGTTGCCACGGGCACTGACCTGACCGTCGAAACGTAACTGGCCACTGATCTTGCGGATCGAGCCCAAGGGATAGATCCGCTCCAGTTCGGCTGCGGGGCGATAGTCGACAATCTGGGCGTCGGTCATGCGCGGCACTATTGGCAGGTCCTGACTGCCCGGAATATCAGCGGCGAATAACAAGGGACTGACACTGCACAGCACCAGCAAACTGAATGAACGCATGGATAGACTCATCGGATCAGCATGGCCTGGGCACCCTTGATGACACTGGCTTCATCGGCGCGTTCCGGTACCTGCAGACCACGCTGCACCGCCGGCCGGTCCTCCAGGGTTGCCATCCAGCGTTGCAGCGCCGTCAAGCCCTCCACCGAGACGCCCGACCACTCGTAGCCGCGCACCCATGGAAAGGTGGCGATGTCGGCAATGCTGTACTGATCGGCGAGGAACTCCACGCTTTGCAGCCGCGTGTCGAGCACTTCGTAGAGGCGACGGGTTTCATGCTGATAGCGGTCGATGGCGCCCTGGAGTTTTTCCGGAAAGTAGCGGAAGAACACGTTGGCCTGGCCCTGCATCGGGCCGATGCCGCCCATCTGGAACATCAGCCACTGCAATACCAGCGAACGTCCCTTCGGGTCGCTCGGCAGCAGTTTTCCGGTCTGTTCAGCGAGGTAAATCAGGATGGCGCCGGATTCGAACACGGCGAAATCGCCGTTGGCGCGATCGACAATCGCCGGAATCCGGCCATTGGGGTTGATCTTGAGGAAGTCCGCAGACTTCTGTTCCTTGTTGTCGAAACTCAGGGCATGCACCGTGTAGGGCAGGCCGAGTTCCTCGAGCACGATAGAGACCTTGTGGCCATTCGGGGTCGCAGCGGTGTAGAGATCTATCATGGTTGTCTCCCATTTCAACCCGCCAAGCCTCGACAGTTGCCCGACGCAAGTCAAGGAATGGCGAAAAACCGATTGAAACAGTCTGCGACAAGATCGGCACCGGACTCGTCATTGAGGTGCAAATGGTGGCCGCCTGGCAGCTGTTCCCGGCTAAAGGGTAGACGCTCCAGCAATTCCGGGTGTTTGGCGAGCATGCCGTCGGCAGCAACCACCAGCTTTGCGGGACACCCTATACGCTGGACGAAGGCCATTGCCTGTTCGGTGGTAAGACGCAGCGGCGATGGCAGTGTGAGGCGATTGTCGGTGCGCCAGGTGTAACCGCCCGGTACCGGCATCAAGCCCCGCTGGGCCAGCAACTCGGCGGCTTCGCGGCTGACCGCGACCAAACCCTTCATGCGCGCCTCGATGGCTCGGTCGAGGGTGTCGTAGACCGGTTTGCGCTTTTCCCGCAGATCCAGTTGCGCCTGCAGGGCCATGCCCATTCGCTCGGCAGCGTTTTCACCTTTGTCTGTAGGAGGAATGATGCCGTCGATCAACGCCAGGTGGGTGACCCGCTCGGGCATCGACCCGGCGATGATCAGCGAAGCGATGGCGCCCATCGAATGCCCCATCAGCGCAAATCTGCGCAGTCCAAGCTGTTCGGCGACCTGCAGCACATCGTGGGCATAGTCCCACATGGCGTAACCGGCTCCCGGCGGGCGATGCCCGGAATGACCGTGACCGGCCATGTCCAGCGCGATGATGCGCAGGCCTTTGAGCTTCGGCGCCAGACGGGCAAAGCTGTTGGCGTTGTCCAGCCAGCCATGCAAGGCAATGACCGGCAAACCGTCTTCAGGACCAAACAGGTGCGCCGCCAGTTCGATGTGCGGCAGGCTCAGGCGGACTTCTTCGACGGCGTGGTTCATGCGCAATCCTGTTGTCGACGGCCGTCCCAGCGGTAGAACAGGCCTTTGAGCATTTCAGCGGTATCAAGGGGACGTTCGAGCGGAAACATGTGGCCACCGGGCATGGTCAACGACTCGCCCAACGGCAGGCGGTCGACCGAACTGGCGTGATGGCGCATCACCACGC